>NZ_JAPSKQ010000013.1:64419-68397 GCF_031181555.1 Streptomyces sp.
GTACCAGCAGCCGGGGTACCAGCAGCCGAATCCGTACCAGCAGCCCGGCTACCAGCAGCCGAACCCGTACGCACAGCAGCCGCAGTGGGGGGCGCCGTCCACGGTGGGCATGCCCCAGCCGCCGCAGGGCGGGGGCGGCGGGAACCGGACGAAGCTGGTGGCGATCGTGGCGGCGGCGGCCGTCGTCGTGGCCGCCGGTGTCACCGGGTTCCTGGTGCTCGGCGGCGACAAGGAGGACGAGGCCGGCGGCAAGGACACCGAGCCGTCCAAGAGCTCGTCGGCGAGCGCCTCCGCCGAGCCGAGCGCGTCCGGTTCCGAGGACAATCCCCGGGGCGGCGAGGACGTGAAGGCGACGATCCCGGGCTGGAAGGTCGTCGTCAACACGCGCTTCGGCACCATGTTCGACGTCCCCGCCGACTGGGAGATCGAGAACCCCGGCACCAGCGTGGGCTTCGAGTGGGAGGAGAAGAACGGTGAGCTGGACCGCACCACCGTCACCGCCCCGGCCTATCTGAAGTCCAAGTGGTGCACCAGCGACGACAACAAGGACGGCCGCGAGGAGGACACCGCCCTCGTCACCGCCGGAACCCGCGGTGAGAACGGCGCCAAGAACACGGACATGGCGGCCGAGACCAGGGTGCCGTGGTGGATCTACGGCGGGTACACGCAGCCCGACAAGAAGAGCGTGAAGTACGAGAAGCCGAAGCCGTACACCACCACGTCGGGCATCAAGGGCAGCGTCGCCAAGGCCCACTCGGAGAACACGCCGCAGAACGGCAAGTGCGACAGCGACGGCAAGGCGATCACCTTCGCGTTCAAGAACGGCGCCGGGGACTTCGTCACCTGGAACCTGTACGGCGCCAAGGGCGTCAAGGACGAGATCCCCGACGCGACCGTGGAGAAGATCCTCAGCACGGTGCGCCTCACCGAGGAACCGCCGACGGAGTCGTGACGGGCCGGGGGCGGGGAAGCGCGTTTGGCAAGTCGGCCCCGCCCCGGCGATAGTCACGGGGTGCCGACCACCGCCTCCTTCCGCCGGCCCGCCTGGGCGGGCCGCAACTACACCCTGCTGACCGCCGCCGCCGTGGTGACCAACCTCGGCAGCCACGGCGCGCTGATCGCCGCCGCCTTCGCCGTGCTGGGCACGGGCGGCGACGGCGGTGACGTAGGACTGGTGGCCGCCGCCCGCACCCTGCCCCTGGTGCTGTTCCTGCTGATCGGCGGTGCCGTCGCGGACCGCCTCCCGCGCCATCGGGTGATGGTCGCGGCCAACGCGCTGAACTGTGTCTCGCAGGCCGTGTTCGCGGCGCTGGTGCTGGCCGGCGAGGCGCGGTTGTGGCAGATGATGCTGCTCAGCGCGCTGGGCGGCACCGGCCAGGCGTTCTTCAACCCGGCCGCCGAGGGCATGCTGCTGTCCTCGGTCGACGGCGAGCAGGCCGGCCGGGCGTTCGCGGTGTTCCGGATGGCGATGCACGGGGCGACCCTGGGCGGGGCGGCGCTCGGCGGGGCCATGGTCGCCGCGATCGGGCCGGGCTGGGTGCTCGCGGTGGACGCGGCGGCCTTCGCCCTCGCCGCGGCCCTGCGGGCCCTGCTCGACGTGAAGCACATACCTCCGCGCGCCCCGGGCGGCGGCATGCTCGCCGATCTGAAGGAGGGCTGGCGGGAGTTCAGCGGCCGGCCCTGGCTGTGGGGCATCGTCGTCCAGTTCTCCATCGCCAACGCGGTCGTCGGCGCCGCCGACGCGGTCTACGGGCCGCTGGTCGCCCGCGACCACCTGGGCGGCGCCGCGCCGTGGGGCCTGGCCCTGGCCTTCTTCGGCGCGGGCACGGTGGTGGGCGCGCTGCTGATGACCCGCTGGCAACCGCGCCGCCTGCTGTTCGTCGGCACGCTGTGCGTGTTCCCGCTGGCCCTGCCGTCCGCCGCGCTCGCCGTGCCGGTACCGGTCGGCGTGCTGTGCGCGGTGATGTTCGTGACCGGCGTGTCCCTGGAGGTGTTCGGCGTCTCCTGGATGACCGCCCTGCACCAGGAGATACCGGAGGACAAGCTGTCCCGGGTCTCGGCGTACGACTGGTTCGGCTCGGTCGCGCTCGTGCCGGCGGCGATGGCGCTGGCGGGTCCGGCCGAGACGGCGTTCGGGCGCCCGGAGGCGCTGTGGGGCTGTGCCGTGCTGGTCGTGGTGGTCACGGCGGCGGTGCTGTGCGTGCCGGACGTGCGCGACCTGCGCCGCCGGTCCCGGCCCGTCACCGGGGCGACGCCGGACAAGGACAGCGGGTCAGCCGATGCCGAACGCCCCGTCGGGGGGCTCGGGTGAGGGTACGGCGTCCTCGTCCCGCACCGGCCGCGCGCCGCGGACGAAGTCCCGCAGGGCCGCGCCGTGTTCCACCCGGGCGGGGAAGGCGTCCGCCGCGGTGAGCCGGGCCAGGGCGGCGGTGTCGAGGGGGCGGTGCGCGGCGGCCAGCACGGCGTTGCCGAACCGGCGCCCGCGCAGCACTCCCGGCTCGGCGATGAGCACCAGTTCCTCGAACTGCGTGCCGAGGGTGGCGAGCTGGGAGCGCAGGAAGGCGAACGGGGCCGCGTCCGGGAGGTTGGCGAGGTAGACCCCGCCGCCGCGCAGGACGCGCGCCGCCTCACGGACGTAGGCGACGGAGGTGAGGTGCGCCGGGACCCGTGAGCCGCCGAAGACGTCGGCGACCAGGACGTCCGCCGAGTCGCCCGGGGCCGCCTCCAGCCAGGCGCGGGCGTCCGCCGCGTGCAGCGCGACGCGCGCGCCCTCGGGCAGCGGCAGGTGCTCGGCGACCAGCTCCAGCAGGGCCCGGTCGGCGTCGACGACGTCCTGCCGGGAGCCGGGCCGGGTGGCGGCCAGGTAGCGGGGCAGGGTGAGCGCGCCGCCGCCCAGGTGCAGCACGTCCAGCGGGCGTCCCGGCTCGGCCAGGGTGTCCAGGACGTGCCCGAGCCGCCGGGCGTACTCGAACTCCAGATGGGTCGGCTCGTCCAGGTCGACGTACGACTGCGGCGCCCCGTCGACCGTCAGCAGCCAGGCCCGCTCCCGGTCGACGTCGGGCATCAGCTTGGCGGTGCCGTGGTCGACGGCGCGGGTCACGGGGAGGGGCTCGGGCACGGGCCCCATTCTGCCGGGACGCGCGCCGACGGGTTCACGCCGGGCCCGGGGCGGTGCGCGGGTCCCCGGCGTTGCGCACGAGGAGCGCGTAGAGGACGGACGCGACGACCGTCCCGACGGGCAGGGACAGGTCCACCCCGGCGAGGACCCCGGCGACCGGTCCGGTGTAGAGGGTGTTGACGCACAGGGCGGAGGCGGCGACACCGCCCCCGAGCGCCACGGCCCCGGCCGGATGGAAACCGGCGGCGTACCAGAAACGGCTTCGGGGGCTCTCGTCCATGAGGGCCGCGCCGTCGTAGCGGTTGCGGCGCAGCACGATGTCCGTGGCGTAGACGGCCATGGCGGGGCCGAGCAGCACGACGGTGAGCTGGAGCACGTTGCTGACGGTGTCGAGGAAGTCGGAGACGAGCAGCCCGTACAGGGTGAGCGAGACGGCGGCCACGCCGTCGAGGAGCACGCTGCGGGAGCGGGGGATACGGAAACCGACGGCCTGGAGGGCGAGCCCGGCGCTGTAGGCGGTCAGGGCGTTGATGGCGATGGTGCCGAGGACCAGGGCGAGCAGGAAGACGGGGAAGAACCAGCCGGGCAGGATCGCCTCCAGGCCGGCCTGCGGATCGGTCATGTCGACCGCGGTCGCGGCGAAGGCGCCGAGGGCGCAGACCGCCACACTGGGCAGGAAACCGCCCAGGGCGGTCCAGCCCACGATCGCCTTCGCCGGGGTGGTGCGGGGCAGGTAGCGGGAGAAGTCGGCGCTGGTGGTGTAGGACAGCGGTCCCGAGCCGACGAGGGTGACCCCCGCGATGAGCACCCCCCACAACTCGGTGCCGGTCAGCGGCTCGGCCGGGACGTACGCGAAGTCG
>NZ_JAPSKQ010000138.1 GCF_031181555.1 Streptomyces sp.
GGCGTGGCGACCGGGCCGGACGGCGGCGTGGCGCTGTCCGGGGCCGGGACCGTCGCGGGCGGCGAGGGCGTCGGCGACGGCGCCGGTGGTGAAGGCGTAGACCGTCTTGTGCAGGACGTCCACGACGAGTTCCCGGCGCGGCCAGGTGGCGGGCGGGGCGCCGACGCCGGTCGCGTTCTCGAGGATCTGGTCGTTGGTGAGGCGGACGACGGTGAACTTGGCGGAGGCGACCGGTCCGCGCAGTCCGGCCTGGGCCATGATCGACCGCAGCACTCCCAGAAGGGCGGCCTGGCCGTAGTGCATGGCCCAGTTGACCGGCACCGGCTGTCTGCGGGGACGTTCGGGCAGGCCGGTCAGCCGCTGGAGAACCCGCGCGGGCACATGGGAGTCGGGTCGGCCGGTGACGGCCTGCTCGATCTTCTCACCGAGGGTCATCACGACGCCTCCGGCGGTGCCGGCGACCAGCCCCTGCCACAGTGCGCGCTTGAGCATGCCCCGGCGGGTACCCGGTACCACCGCCTTCACCCGCCCGGCCGGATGACCGCGCGGACGCAGCCGTCCTTCTTGTCCTTGAACATGCCGTAGGCCCGTGGTGCCTCGTCCAGGGGCACGGTGTGGGTCGCCAGGTGGGACGTGCTCAGCTCCCCTGCCGCGAGCCGGTCGAGCAGCATCGGGATGTAGCGCTGGCCGTGCTGCTGGGCGCCCTTCACGGTCAGGCCCTTGTTGATCACCGCGCCGAGGGGGAACTTGTCGACGGCCCCGGCGAAGACGCCGAGGACGAAGACGGTGCCGCCCTTGCGGCAGGCGTGGATGGCCTGCCGCACGGCGGTGGGACGGTCCGTCTGGAGCCGCAGTTGCTGTTTCACCTGGTCGTAGACGTGTACCGGGCTGTCGCTGTGCGCTTCCATGCCGACGGCCTCGATGCACACGTCCGGGCCCCGGCCGCCGGTGCGTTCGCGCAGTTCCGCCCCGACGTCGGTGGCCGTGTAGTCGATGACCTCGCTGCCGATGTGCCGCTCGGTCATCTCGAGCCGTTCGGGGATGCGGTCGATGGAGATCACGCGTTCCGCGCCCAGCAGGATCGCGGCGCGCGCCGCCATCTGCCCGACCGCCCCGCACCCCCACACGGCGACCACGTCACCGGGCCGCACCCCCGCCAGGTCGGCGCCCATCCAGCCCGTCGGCACCGAGTCGGACACGAACAGGGCGCTGGTGTCGTCGACGCCCTCCGGCACGGGAAAGGCGCCGTAGTCGGCGAAGGGGACGCGTACGTACTCGGCGTGGCTGCCGCGCAGCCCGCCCATGGCGTGCGAGTAGCCGAAGATGCCGCCGGTGTCGGCGCCGAACAGGGCCTGCCCGATACCCGGATTGGTGTTGGTGTTGTCGCACAGGGACCACAGGTCGTGAGCGCAGTACCAGCAGCGCCCGCAGCCGACGAACGAGGACACCACCACCCGGTCGCCCACCTTGTGCCGGCGGACGGCGGCACCGGTCTCGACGACCTCGCCGAGGAACTCGTGACCGATGACGTCCCCGGACCGCATGAAGGGGATGTAGCCGCCGATGAGGTGGAGGTCGGAGCCGCAGGTGGTGCCGGCGACGAGCCGTACGATCACGTCCTGGTCGTTGCGCAGGACGGGATCGGGCACCTCCTCGACGGAGAGCTTGTTGACGCCTTCCCAGCACAGGGCCTTCACAGGACTCCCTCCCCACCGGCGCGGCGGCCGAGCAGACCCACGAGCTTCCCGCCCGGGGTGTCGTGCGTGGTGGGCGGCGCGTCGGGCCGAAGCACTTCTCCCGCCTCCAGCAGTGCCTTGGCCTCGCGCAGGGCGCGGCGCAGGTCCTGGCGCGGGTCGTCCCCCGAGAGGCGTGCGCGCACGGAGTGCGCGGAATCCGGTACTGCTCCTCTCGGGCGCACCGCGAGTTCGGTGCCCCGGTCACCGGGCGCGGGACGGATCCGCGTCTCGATCCGGTCGCCGTATTCCCGCAGCGGCGACGGCAGTTCGCCGGGCCGTATCTCCTCGGGGCCGAGGTTGATCGTCACCGTCAGCCACCGGTCCCCGGTGGCCGGGTCGGCGGGGCGCGCCTTCACGCGCCGCGCGACGACCGCGGCACCGGCGGCCAGCACCGCGGCGGTCGCCCACAGAGATTTTCCGTGAGCCATCGGCGATCACATCCTCCGGGAGGCGGGAGCCGACCGACGGGTGAGCAGCGCGCCGAGGGCGATCATGCCGATGCCGAGGACGAAGTGCAGCCAGTCGTCGGCCGTGTTCAGCGGTACGAAGTTGGCTGCGCTGTCGTGGCCGACGATCAGCCCGTACAGCCACAGCACCAGGTAGACGGCGCCGCCGGCCAGCAGGAACGTACGGGCGCCGGAGACGGTGCGGGACAGGGCCAGGCCCGCGATCCCGAAGAGCAGGTGGACGAGGTTGTGCAGGATGGAGACCTGGAAGATCCCGAAGAGTTCGGCCCGGGAGTCGTGCGAGGCGAACTTCATCGTGTCGTAGTCCGTGGTGATCCCCGGTATGAATCCCAGGATCCCCACCAGCAGGAACACCGTCCCGACCAGCAAAGCCGCCAGCTGGACGGGGGAACGGGAACCTCTCGCCGTAGGGGTGGATGTGGTCATGGTGGTGACTCCTCGCTCGGGGGCGCGCCACGATGAGCGCCCGGTGCGCGGCGAGTACCCCGACTCCGTCTCGTCATCTCCTCGCCGTCTCCACGGACCGGTCCGACACGTCGTCGCCGGACAGCGGCTCCTCGGCGCGGCGGGCACCCCCGCGGCGCGTGCCCGTCCGTGTCGGGGCCGGAGGACGAGCGGCCGGACGGCCGCCCGGAGTGTGCGCCGCACGAGCACGGCGGTCCCCGCGGCGCCGATCGGCGCGCCGGCGACCAGCCACGCGCGCCGGACCGACGGACTGCCGGCACCGGACTCCGGGTTCCCCCGCCGCCGGCGCCTGGATGCCGTCACGACAGGTTGGGCGTAGTGTCCGCATATGAGTGCTGTTCGGTGTGGCTGGTGCGGCACAGCCCTACCGGAGTCCGCGGAGCACGGCGGCCGTTGCCGCGGTCCAGCGCGTCGGCGGGCGGCTCGGCGGGCGCGGCGCCGGTGGCGGGCCGCCGGCGGTGCGCGGCAGTCCGTGGCCGTCACCCGGCCTCCGCCCGACGGGGCGGGGAGGGGCGGGTCCCGGTCGGCCTCCCCGTCGCCGCGGACCCGGGTGGACGGCTGATGGACACCGCGATGACCGCCGTGGTGCGGGAGACCGGTGCGTTCGGGGGGCTGCTGTATGTGCTGCCGCCGGGCGACAACGCGTTGTGGCTGGTCACCGTGGCGGGGACACCGTACGAGATCGCGGCTCCGTGGAGACGGGTCGCCCTGTCCGATCCGATGCCGGTGGCGGACGCCGTGCGCGAACGGCGCCTGGTGTGGGTCGCCGGTCAGGAGGAGATGGCACGCCAGTACCCGCGGCCGGCGCTCGTGCTGCCGTACGACTTCGCGCTGGCGGCCGCCCCGGTCACGTCGAGCAGCGCGGTCCGGGGCGGGCTGGTGCTGCTGTGGCCCGGGGCCCATCCGCCGCAGCTGAGCCCCGACGAGCGCGACGCCATCGAGACGGGCTGCCGCCGCCTGGGCGGCCTCCTGCAGCAGGCCGCGGACCGCGGCGATCCGCTGCTGCCCGCCGGCCGGCCGCGGACCCCGCGCCCGCCGACCGGGCGCGCCGTCTCACCGGGCGAGGCGGCAGAGGTCACGGCCTTCGTCGACCGCCTGCCCGGAGGGTCCTGCGCGCTGGGCACGAACGGCCGCATCACCTTCGTCACGCCGGCCGCCGCCGACCTCCTCGGTGCCGATCCGGCCGACCTGGTGGGTGCCCTGCCCTGGGAGGCGCTGCCGTGGATGGACGTCCCCGAGGTCGAGGACCGCTACCGGGCCGCGATGGTCAGCCGCCTGCCCCAGTCCTTCACCGTGCTGCGTCCCCCGGATGTGTGGCTGTCCTTCGAGCTGTACCCGGACCCCTCCGGCATCAGCGTCCGCATCACCGGCGCCGACCCGTCCGAGGGCGCTCCCGCAGCGTCGTCCGTACCGGCCGCGGGTCCCAGCCGCGCCACCCTGCTGTACCACCTGATGCATCTGGCCGCCACCCTGACCGAGGCCGTCGGCGTGCAGGACGTGGTCGACCAGACCGCCGACCAGCTCCTGCCCGCTCTCGGCGCGCAGGGCATGGTGCTGATGACCGCCGAGGACGGCCGCCTGAAGATCCTCGGCCACCGCGGCTACGGCGCCGAACTCATGGACCGCTTCGACGCGGTCCCCCTGAGCTCGGACATCCCCGGCATCCGGGTCCTCACCACCGGCGTCCCGGCCTTCTTCGCGACGTTCGCCGACCTCCGGCGCGACTACCCGCTCACCGTGCACGAGGACGGGATGGCCGCATGGGCGTTCCTGCCGCTGATCGCCTCCGGCCGTCCCATCGGCTCCCTCCTCCTCGCCTACCGCCGGCCCCACGCCTTCCCGCCCGGTGAGCGCGCCGTTCTCACCTCCCTGGCCGGCCTGGTCGGCCAGGCCCTGGACCGGGCCCGCCTCTACGACAGCAAACACGATCTCGCCCACCGCCTGCAGTCCGCTCTGCTGCCCCACAGCCTGCCCCGCGTTCCCGGCCTGGAGGTCGTCGCCCGCTACCTGCCCGCCGCCCGCGGCCTGGGCATCGGCGGCGACTTCTACGACCTCATCCGCCTCGACCGGAACACCGTGGCCGCCGCCATCGGCGACGTGCAGGGTCACAACGTGGACGCCGCCGCCCTCATGGGACAGGTCCGCACCGCCGTCCACGCCCACGCCACCGTCGGCGCGCCCCCCGATCACGTCCTGGCCGGCACCAACCGTCTCCTCACCGACCTCGACCCCGGCCTGTTCACCAGCTGTCTCTACGTCCACCTCGACCTCGCCCGCCGACGCGCCTGTCTGGCCACCGCCGGACACCCGCCGCCCCTGCTGCGCCACGCGGACGGACGGACCGAACTCCTCCGCGTCCCGCCCGGCCTCCTCCTCGGCATCGCCCCGGACACCCGGTACCCGACGCTGGAGTTCCCCCTGCCCCCCGGCTGCGTGCTCGTCCTCTACACCGACGGACTCGTCGAAGCCCCCGGAGTCGACTTCGACGACGCCACCGCCGCCCTGGCGGGACTCGTGGAGCACGGGAAACCGACCGACCTCGACGCCATGGCCGACACCCTCGTCCGGCACGCCCCCGCCCCGGAGGACGACATCGCCCTGCTCCTCATCAGCCCCAGCGCGTGACAGGACACAGCCCCGTCCGCCGGTGCCCCTCCGCGGCGCGCCGGCGGACGGCTCAGTGGTCGTCCCAGTGGTCCGCGTGAGCGGCGTGCCGGTGCCCGTCGTGCACGTAGTCGACGTGGTCCCCGTGCGGAACGGCGACGTGACCGCA
The DNA here is from genome assembly GCF_031181555.1 of Streptomyces sp. Classification (GTDB taxonomy): domain Bacteria; phylum Actinomycetota; class Actinomycetes; order Streptomycetales; family Streptomycetaceae; genus Streptomyces; species Streptomyces fimbriatus. The sequence goes on from NZ_JAPSKQ010000138.1 coordinate 5,442, forward strand.
GCCGGTTCCGTGCCGGTGCTCATGGCCTTCGTGCGGTACGTGGCCGGAGGTCGTGCACTCGTCCACGTGACCGTCGTGACGGCGGTGGATGTGCCCGTCGTGCACGTAGTCGACGTGGTCCCCGTGCGGAACGGCGACGTGACCGCAGCCCTCCTCGTGCCGATGGCCGTGGTCCTGGTGGGTGGGGTGCTCGGTGGCGGACGTCATGGCGTACTCCCGATGCGGGTCGTCCGGGCGGCCGCCGTTCGACGGCCACTGCCGCGTTACCGACTCAACATAGGGCGGCGGCCGTCACCGCGCACGCGCAGGGACGCGTGCCCCCGAGGCGGCCGTACGGCGCAGGTGACCGGCCCGGAGGGCACACGGGGCCCGGGGATGTGCGCGACCGCCCGGCCCGCTGACAAGCTGCTGGGCGTGACAACGCATGAGACAGCGCACGCGCCCGTGATCGCGCAGATCACCCGGGCCCAGGACGCCACCGCGGCCGTCAGGCGGGACCTCACCGACTGCTGGGCGGCGGTCGTCAACGCCGGCGGGGCGGTCATCCCCATGGACTGCCCCCTGCCTCCGGTGACTCCGTCGATGGTCGAACCGGCGGTGGAGCGGATCGCCCGGGGGCTCTCTCCGCAGCGGAGCAGGCTCCTCCTGGCGACCGTCGACGGCGCGCTCGCGGGCTGGTTGCTGCTGCGCCGCGAGCCGCATCCTCTCGTGGCGCACTGCGGTGTGGTGAACCACGTCCAGACACACGTGCGCTTCCGGGGCCTGGGCATCGGCGCCGCGCTGATGCGGGGCGTCACCGGCATCGCTCGCGAGGAGATGGGCCTGGAGAGACTGCAGCTCACCGCGAGGGCCGGTCTGGGGCTGGAGGACTTCTACCGCAGGGCCGGCTGGAGCGAGGTCGGCCGATGGCCGGGCGCGCTGCGGGTGGCGCCCGGCGACGACCGTGACGAGATCCTGATGAGCCTGGCCCTGTGAGGCCGCCCGTCCCGCCGCGCGCTCACGTCCGGCCGACGGCGTCGGCCGCGGGCGAAGCGCCCTTGACCGCCACCAGCACGACGCTGTCGCCGAACTGCCAGACCGGCGTGACATGACGGAAACCCGCCTGCCGCAGCAATGCGGCATGGTGGCCCGCCGTCAGGTCCTCGTCTCCCCCGCCCCCTCCGGAGGCCGCCCGGCGCCGCTCACGTTCCGTGAACAGGTCGGCGAGTTCGGGGTCCCGGGACGCCGCGGCCCACCAGGACTGCCAGTCCTCGTGGGCGTGGCCGCCCGTCCGCTCGGCGCGGCGGCGGCCCACGTACGCGGTGATGTCCGAGCACGGTGCCTCCTCGGGCGGGAAGTGGTCGCCGTTGACGAGGACGCCGCCGGGGCGCAGCAGGGCGGCGAGACGGCGGTACGTGTCCCGCAGCACCGGCTCGGGGAGGTAGTGCAGGGCCGTCGTCGAGACGGCGGCGTCCAGGGGGCGTTCCAGTCCGAGGGCGTCGGTCCAGCCCTCCTCACCGATCACGGCGTCGACGTAGCGGGCGGCGTTCGCGTGGTGGGTGCGCCCCAGCTCCAGCAGCAGGGGGTCCATGTCGACGGCGACGACCTCCGCGTCCGGCAGGCGGTCGGCGAGGCGGGCGGACAGGGAGCCGGGGCCGCATCCCAGGTCGAGCAGGAGCGGCCGGGCGCGGCCGGCCGTGACGTGTTCGACGACGTCCGTGATCACGGTGAAGCGCTCCTCGCGGTCCACCGCGTAGCGCTCCTGCTGCCGCTCCCAGCGCTCCACCCACGTCCTGGCTGCTGCCATGCTCACGCCCATCTGGTCGCGCCACCTCTTCCGTCTCTCACCTGTGCGCGGACACGACCGAATCTACAGGTGGAAACGGTTATCAGTTGCTGTTCAGGTCAGCGACGCGAGGACGGCCAGCAGGCGGTCGATCTCCTCCACCGTGTTGTACACGTGCAGGCTCACCCGCACCGATCCGTCCCTCTCCCCCGCGCCGGCCTGGCAGAGGCTGTCGGCCCGCACCATGAAGCCGTGGCTGTAGAGGATGAACCCGAGGTCGTCGGACGGGATGTCGCGGTGCCGGAAGGTGACGATGCCGTGGCGGCGCTGGGCCGCGGGGAGCGCGGTGTCGGCGGCCAGGCTGGAGGGACAGCCGAGGATCTCGTACGGATCGAGGTGCCGCAGCCGGTCGGTGAGCCGGGTCGTGAGGCCGGCCGTCCAGCGCGCGATCCGGTCCGGGCCGGCCGCGTCGAGCCAGTCGAGCGCGGTCCGCAGCGACACGATGCCCACCGTGTTGGGCGTTCCCCGCCAGCCGGCCGGCCGGAACACCGGTCCCCGCGCGTTGCGCGCCCACACCGCTCCCGTTCCGGGCAGGGCCATCGCCTTGTGTCCCGAGAAGACCACGAAGTCGACGTCGAGCGCCGGATCGTCGAGGCCGAGGGGCAGATGGCCGACGCTCTGCGCCGCGTCCAGGCAGATCGGCACGTCCGGGCCGACCGCCGCACGGATGCGGTGCACGTTCATGTCACCGCCGTAGACGTGGTGGACGTGCGTGGCGGCCACGAAGCGGGTCCGTGGTCCGACGACCTCGCCGAGGCGGCGGTGGTCGTAGTCGCCCGAGACCGCCTGGTACGGCAGGGCCCGTACGCGTACGCCGACGCCGCGCTCGGCCAGCAGCCGCTGAACCTCGAGCCAGGGATCCAGGTTGGCCCGGTGGTCGGCGTGCGGTACGAGGATCTCGTCGCCGTCGGTGAGGTACGGGGCCAGCCAGTCGCGGGCGACGGTGCGCAGGCCCTCGGTGGTGCCGCTGGTGAAGTGGACGGCGGAGCGGTCCGGTTCGGGATCGTGCAGGAACTCCTTGACCCGCTCCCGGGTCCCTTCCACCAGTTCCGTGGTCCGGTTGGCCCAGGGATAGGTTCCGCGGCCCGCGTTGGCGTTCGACGTCGTGAGGTAGGTCTGGACGGCCTCCAGTACGGCCCGCGGCTTCTGGGAGGTCGCCGCGCTGTCGAGGTAGGCCAGTTCCGGGTGGGCGGTGACGATGGGGAACTGTTCCCTCAGCTCCCGCTGCCAGAGCGTCTCCCCGTCGTGCTCCGTCTCCGGAAGCGGGTGCGCCGCGCTCATGCGCGCACCAGCGGTGCGCCCGCGTCCCGCCAGGCGACGATTCCGCCCGCCAGGCTCCGGACGTCGGGATGTCCCATCCGGGTCAGCAGCGCGGCGTGGCGGACCGACTTCTCACCGACGGGGCAGGCCAGCAGGACCGGCGTCCGCTTGCTGAACGGGAGCCCGCCCCGGACCAGTTCGTCGAACAGCTCGTCGACGATGTTGACCGAGCCCTCGATGTGCAGGGCGGCGTAGGCGTGCGGGCTGCGCAGGTCGACGACGAGCGGACGGGGTTCCCCCTCCGCGATCCAGCGCCGGGCGTCGTCCACGCCGATCACGCGGGCCTCCGCGCGCGCCTCGGCGTCGGTGAGGGCCGCGGCCGAGTGCCCGCGGTTCACCCGGCCCAGGAGTTCCGGGCGGCGATGGCGCACGTAGCTCAGGTAGCTCTCGGCCCGGTCGCACACGATGAACACCGCCGTGCGGCGACGCCCCGGCTCCGCCGGCTCCGCGTCGACCTTCCGCAGGTGCCGTACCGCCCCCTGGTAGGCGGCGCCGCCGGTCGGTCCCGACAGCAGTCCGCAGCGGCGGATGAGGGTGACCATCCCGTCGATGGCCTCGTCCGAGGTCACCGACTCGATGGTGTCGTACGTCGCCGGGTCGAACAGGCCGACCTGATGGACCTCGTCGATGGTGCGGATGCCGGGGATGAAGTCCGACTTGTGGGCGACCAGACCGAGCACCCGCACCTCCGGGTCGTGCTCGCGCAGGACCCGGGCGACGCCGGTCGACGAACCGGCCGTGCCCACACAGGCGATGAACCAGTCCGGTGCCCGCCCGTCGAGGTCCTTGACGATCTCGGGTCCGGTGCCCGCCGCGTGCGCCTCGACGTTGCGCGGGTTGAAGTACTGGTCGGTGTGCAGGTAGGTGCTCCCCGGGTCCGAGAGCGCCCGGTGGAAGTGGGTCAGCGGATCGTCCGTGTCGGTCGGGTCGAGGCACTCGCTGCGCCCCGGCAGCTCCTCGATCTCGGCGCCGAGGAGGAGGAGCAACTCCTTGATCTCCGGTACGCGCATCCGGTTGGTGACGCTCTTGAACCTCAGTCCGTGCAGGCCGGCCAGCAGGGCGAGGGCCTTGGCCGTGTTGCCGCTGGAGAGTTCCACGACCGTCCCGTCCCCGTCGGCGGCGCCCTCCAGATGGGGCCGGGCCATGTGCCAGGCGGGCCGGTCCTTGACGGATCCGAACGGGTTGAGCATCTCCAGCTTCGCGTAGAGGTCGATGGTGCGCAGCCCGTGCACGGCGGGGTCGATGCGCACCAGCGGGGTGTTGCCGATGGCCTCCGTGATGCTGTCGTACCTCATGCGGACATCCCCCCGGGGTGTGTGATCGGCCAGTACTCCTCGTCCAGGCACCAGCGCCAGGAGCCGCCCTCCTGCTCCACCGCGACCGTCCGCGCGACCGGCTGCCGCTGCGCGTGGTGGGCGTGGAAGTCCATCGCGTAACCGGCGGTGTTGGCGAAGGCCAGCAGATCGCCCGTGCGCGGCAGCCGGGGGAGGAAGACCAGGCGTCGCGTGATCAGGTCGGCCTCCAGGCACAGGTTGCCGGCGAGGAACACTCCGACCGGTTCCCCGTCGCCCTTCTCCGGTTCGCCGCGAGGCAGCAGCAAGGGGTCCACGAGCACACCGTGCTCCTCCAGGCTGACGTCCCCGGCGTTCATGCCGAGGCGCACCAGGTACTGGCCGGAGTCCTCCCCCGTGGGCCGCACCTCCAGCACCCGCGCCAGCGACAGCCCGCACTGGTCGACCAGGGAGCGGCCGGGCTCGACGTACAGGTCGTGGAGGTGTTCCAGGAGGAGGGTGGCCGGCGGACGGCCCAGCACCGGTGCGGGCAGCGAGAGCAGCTCGTCGAGGTAGCCGGGGCCGGCGGTGGGACGGTGGCCGGGATACAGCGCGGCCGTCCCGCGCACCGTGCCGCCCTCGTTGCGCAGCCCGTAGCCGTGGCCGCGCCAGGTCAGGGGCGGGCGGCCACCGAGCACCGCCTCGCTCAGCGCGGTGGTCCAGCGTTCCCACTCCCCGGCGTCGGCGACGTAGCCGACGCCGAACCCACCGCCGATGTCGACGGCACGCGGCGCGAGGCCCCGTGCCCGGCACTCGTCCATGAACAGCACGCACTGTTCCAGGGCCCGGACCTTCTCCTCCACACCGGTGGTGTCCAGGTGGTAGGCGACACCGGTCAACTCGACGGCGTCCGCGTGCCGTTCCAGGGCCGGCACCAGTGCCCGCGCGTCCCGCACCGGGATGCCGAAGCGGCTGCGGCGCGCGAGCAGCCGGGTGCCCGCTCCCCCGCGACCGGCGGCCGACTCGAATCCGGACAGACGCACCAGCGCGTCGACCCGGCCCAGCCCGTACCTGCGCACCAGGCCGGCCAGTTGTTCCAGCTCGCCCGGCGAGTCGAGGTTCACCGTCGCCCCCACCCGGGCCGCCAGCCACAGGAACTCCGGGTCCTTGGGACCGGTGGCCATGATCCGGTCCCCGGTGAATCCGCAGCTCAGCGCGTGCCGCAGTTCCTCCAGCGAGGCGACGTCGACACCGACGGCGGCCGGGTCCTCGGCCGCCAGCCTCCGCACCAGGGCGCTGGACCGGTTCGCCTTGTGCGCGAAGTACACCCGCCCCGCGAGGCGGTGGCGACGGTATACGGAACGGAAGCGACGGGCGTTCTCGGCGACGGCCTCGGGGAGCAGCACGTTGAGCGGGGACCCCAGCGCGTCGACGAGCGAGTGCAGAAACGGTGCGGCCCCCAGCAGCGAGGCGAGCGGTGATTCCACCCGCGGCCTCAGATATAAGGGCACGTCCACGTAAGACCCCTCCCCACGTCGGCCGACCGTCGCCACGACAATCGTTCGGGAGTAGTCGTTTCCAGGTACACCCGCCGCTAAGCCTCATCCGGCCGCGGCCCGGCTGCCCGTCGGGAGCTCAACGGCACTGTCTGCAGGCCATGCGCCCTGCCGGGCCGGGGACTTCTGCGGGGGCACCGCGACTCCGCGGAGGTCCTTGACCGTGGCGAGGGCGGTGGCGGTGCCGGGTTCGGCGGCGGAGTGCGACGGCTTCACCGGTCGATCTCCTCCTGTGACGGGACGACGATCCCGTACAGGTCGGCGATGGTGGCGAGGGCGCCGAGGTGCACCAGGTGGGCGTCCAGTTCCGTACCGGCGACCGGCAGCGCACGGGTGGCGCAGGCGTCGGCCACGACCGTGGGGCGGTTGCCGCGCAGGAAGGCGCCCTGGGCGGTGAACGCCACGCACATGTGCGTCATGAACCCGGCGATGACGAGGTCGCCCCGGCCCGCGTCGTCGACGAGCCGGCCCAGCTCAGTCCCGTGGAAGGCGTCGGGGGCCTGCTTGACGACGACGGGTTCGCCGTCGACCGGCGCGACGCTCGGGTGGATCCGGCCGATCTCGGCCCGGATGTCGTACGGCGTACCGTCGCCGCCGTCGTTGACGACGTGGATGACCTTGGCGCCTTCCCGGCGGGCGCGTTCCAGGAGCCGGGCGGCTGCGTCGAGGGCGGACTGCCAGCCGTCCAGCTCCATCACGCCGGTGGTGTAGGTGTTCTGGTAGTCGATCAGGACCAGGGTCGAACCGGCGAGCCCCGCGGGGGTGTGGTCGAAGCCGTTGAGCTGACGCAGCGTTGTTCTGGGCATGGGATACCGCCTGAGGCTGGGGAGTCGGTGAAGCAGCGCGCCGGTGCGGCGGCCTGCGCCCATGACGCTATGACCCGGCACGGCACGTCGGCAATGTCATCTAGCATGCAGAAACCGACATCGCTGTCGCCGGCTACCGGGGGTCCTGTGCACACCGCTGAACGGCTGATCGTGATCGTTCTCTTCGAGGAGGTCGACCTGCTCGACGTCACGGGGCCACCGGAGGTGTTCCACCTCGCACGACGCGAGACAGAGGAAGCGGCGGCGTACGACGTGGTCCTCGCTGCCGAGACCATGGACCCCGTCGTCACGGCCGCCGGGGTCCGCGTCCTGCCCGACGTCACCTTCGAGGAGCTGTCGGCGAGGAGCATCGACACGCTCGTCGTGCCGGGCTCGGTCGAGGTCGACGGCCACCGCCGCGTGCACCCGCTCGTCGACCCGGCACTGGTGCGGCGCGTGAAGGAGCTCGCCCCGCGGACTCGGAGGGTCACCTCCGTCTGCGTCGGAGCGCACGTCCTCGCCGCCGCCGGACTCCTCGACGGCAAACGCGCCACCACGCACTGGTCGACCGCACAGCGGCTTGCCGCCGACCATCCGGCCATCGAGGTCGACGCCGACCCGATCTTCATCCGCGATGGGACCGTGTGGACCGGCGCGGGCATCAGCGCCTGCCTCGACCTGTCACTCGCGCTCATCGCCGACGACCTCGGCGAAGCCGTCGCGCTGCGTGTCGCCCGGCAGCTGGTGATGTACCTGAAACGGCCCGGTGGCCAAAGTCAGTTCAGCGTTCCGCTGGAACAGGTCTCCACGACGCGGCGCGTCGAGGACCTCCGCCACTACATCCTGCACAACATCGCCGAACCCCTCACCGTCACGCACCTCGCCGAACACGCCCACATCAGCGACCGGCAGCTCACCCGGATCTTCAAGAACGAGCTCGGCACGACCCCGCACGCCTACATCGAATCCGTTCGCGTCGAAAGGGCACGCAACCAGCTGGAGTCCACCGACGCCACACTCGAACGCATCGCGACCGCATGCGGGTTCGGCACCGTCGACACCCTGGTCAGGGCCTTCCGCCGCAGGCTCGACACCACACCGACCGAGTACCGGCGCCGGTTCCGCACCAGCCCCGGCTGAACACCGGACACAGCCGCACCCCGTTGTGGGCACCGCTTGTTCGCCGGTACCGGCGATCCCTCGATGCGGTGGCCACCGAAGCCGGAGAAGGTGACGTCGTGGACGCGCACGGTCGGCGGACCGGTGGTGACGGGTTCGAGGCGCACGTCGAGATCGTGTTCGCGCGCCTCCCCCGGTGTCCGGGACCAGAACGTGCCGAAGTCGCCGGACTCGACCGACCGGCTCCGGTGTCCCCGGAGTTCGTCGAGTGGAAGACCGGACAGGGTTGGTGTGCTCCCGGGAGGGTGAAGGGCGGTGCCCGGGACAGGGATCAGTCGCGTCGCGTGCCGCCGGCCGTCAGAGTGACCGGCCGGCCGGTGCGGGCCGAGCGGTCGGCCGCCACGCCGGTGAGGACGCTGCGCAGTCCGTCCCGGTACCCGGCCCGGTGGCCTGGGCCGGTGCCGCCCCTCTTCCACCCTGCCGTCCGCACTCGCCGGCAAACGGATCCCGAGTGAAGCCGGCGTCAGGCCGGCGAACGTCCTGCCACGGATGCCCGCAGACGGCCACACCCCGGAATCGCCCGCCATTCCGGCCGGGCACGCGCCCCCTCGGCCGTCCTCCCGCGAACGACCGGAAAGCGGGAGCCCCACCTGACCGACTCCCGCTCACCATTCGCCAGGGCTCAGCCAATCCCGCAGGTCAGCAAACCCTTCCTCGCGGCTTCAACGGCACCGGTCTCGCGGCGCAGGCGAACGCGTTCGACGGGCTGAAGGCGATCCTGCTGGACGCGAACCGGCCGGGGCTGTTCGACGACAACCCGGTGGCCGGGATCAAGCCGCCGCAGTACGACCCGAGCGGGTGGTGATCCCCTCACCCGAACGACTGGGACGGATACCCACCGCCGGCGACGACAGCTTCCTGCTCGTCACCGACGACGTCTACCGCATCACCGAACAGGTCAACCGGACCACCTGCCGGCACGAGCGGCTCAAGCACCGCAGGCCGGGAGAGTACCGCGACGGCCCCCTGCCCGCACGGAAACCGGCGAGTCCGTCGCGGCCGGCCGGGAGATCCCGCGGCGCACTGATCGCCGCAAGGTGCCGACGCCCGCGGGCCAGGAGATGTTCGGCGGCCAGCCGCCCGCCCCGGCAGTGGTCCATGTCGACGTAGCTCACCGGCAGCGGCTGCGGGGGGCGGGCGAACAGCACGACCGGGACCCGGGCGTCGAGAAGCATCTGCGGCAGCGGATCATCGGCTTGGATGGAAACAGCGAGGGCACCGTCCGCGCTTCCCTGACGGAGGTAGTCGACCACCGGCCTTCTGGCCGCTGCCGATCCACGACTCGACCTACGACGGCATCCAGTTCAAGACGGGCGGCGGTGCCATGCCGGACGTGAAGATCAGCGACGTGACGATCCCCAAGTCCAACAACGGCTCCGGCACCCTCGCCATGGGCGGGGCGCGCGGCAGCGCGACCTGTCGAACGTGAAGATCACCGATTCACGCGACGGCGACATCCTGATCGAACCCGGCTCCCAGTTCGTGATCAACGGCGGCGCCGCGCGGGAGGGCCGGCAGGGACGGTGACGACGGGCCGCCCGGCACTGTCTGCCGGAGGTGACCGGCGGTCTGCCGCCGGTCACCTCCGTCTGTCACGTCCGCGAAGCTCCCCGCCGGTGGGCCCGGATGATGTCCGCGTAGCGGTGACCGCTCGACTTGATGGTGCGTGTCTGTGTCGCGTAGTCGACGTGGACGAGACCGAAGCGCTTGTCGTAGCCGTAGGCCCACTCGAAGTTGTCGAGCAGGGACCAGGCGTAGTAGCCGGCGAGTGGGGCGCCCTTGCGTACGGCGCGGGCGCAGGCGCTGACGTGCTGTTCCAGGTAGCGGGCCCGCTCGGGGTCGTCGACGGTGCCGTCGGGGCCGACGGTGTCGGGGAAGGCGGAGCCGTTCTCGGTGACGTACAGCCGTCGGACGCCGTAGTCGTCGGTCAGCCGCATCAGGAACGCCTCCAGACCGTCGGCGTCGATCTGCCAGTCCATGCCGGTGCGGGGCACGTCGGGCAGGCGGATCTCGCGGGCGTACGGGACGGGGCCGGTCCGGTCGTCGGCGACCGTGACCGGGAAGTAGTAGTTGAGGCCGTGCCAGTCGAGCGGGACGGCCATCGTCTCCAGGTCGCCCGCACGCTCCGGGAGTTCGACGCCGTAGAGCTCGCGCATGTCGGCGGGGAAGCCGCGGCCGTAGACGGGGTCGAGCCACCAGCGGTTGGTGTGGCCGTCCATGCGGGTGGCCGCGGCGACGTCCTCCGGGCGGGTGGAGGCGGCCGCCACGGTCGAGTGGTTGGTCACGAGCCCGACCTGGGCGCCCGGTGTCGCCGCGCGGATCGCCTGGGCAGCCAGTCCGTGGCCGAGAAGCAGGTGGTACGAGGCGTGCACGGCGGCGGTCAGGTCGGTGAGGCCGGGGGCCATCCTGCCCTCGAGGTGGCCGATCCAGGCGGAGCACAGCGGTTCGTTCAGGGTGGCCCAGCGGGTGACCCGGTCGCCCAGCCGCCCGGCGACGGCGGAGGCGTAGACGGCGAGGTGCTCCGCCGTTTCGCGGTCGGTCCAGCCGCCGCGGTCCTGGAGGGCCTGCGGGAGGTCCCAGTGGTAAAGGGTGATGTTGGGCGTGATGCCCGCGTCGAGGAGGCCGTCGACGAGGCGGTCGTAGAAGTCGAGGCCGGCCGCGTTGACAGGCCCGTCACCGCCGGGGACGACGCGGGGCCAGGCGATGGACATCCGGTAGGCGTCGGTGCCCAGCTCCTTCATGAGGGCGATGTCCTCGGGCCACCGGTGGTAGTGGTCGCAGGCCTCGTCGCCGTGGTCGTCGTTGTCGATCTTCCCCGGGGTGTGGGAGAAGGTGTCCCAGATCGACGGGGCCCGGCCGTCCTCGGCGACGGCGCCCTCGATCTGGTAGGCGGATGTGGCCGTGCCCCACACGAAGTCGGAGGGAAAGGCGGCGAGGTCTATCGGATCGGACACAGAGGGTGCCTCTCTGGGGTGTTCGGAGGGGTGACGTGAGGGGAGTGGTGAGGGACTCGCAGGCGGGCCGCTACTTGACGGCGCCGGCGGTGAGGCCGGTGACGAGGTAGCGCTGGAGGAGCAGGAAGCCCGCGACGACGGGCAGGCTCACGACGAGGGAGGCGGCCATGATCTGGTTCCAGTACACGTCGTTCTGGGTGGAGTAGCCCTGCAGGCCGACGGCGAGGGTGCGGGTGGTGTCGTTGGTCATGACGGAGGCGAAGAGGACCTCGCCCCAGGCGGTCATGAACGCGTAGACGGCGACGGCGACGATGCCGGGGACCGCGGCGGGCACGATGACCCGGAACAGAGCGCCGAGCGGCCCGCAGCCGTCCACCTTGGCCGCCTCGTCGAGGTCTCTGGGCACCGAGTCGAAGTAACCGATCAGCATCCAGATGGAGAAGGGCAGCGAGAAGGTGAGGTAGGTGAGGATCAGGCCGCCGCGGGAGCCGAAGAGCGCGATGCCGGTGGCGTTGCCGATGTTGACGTAGATGAGGAACAGCGGCAGCAGGAACAGGATGCCGGGGAACATCTGCGTCGACAGCACCGTCACCGTGAAGACACGCTTGCCGCGGAAGGAGTAGCGGCTGACCGCGTAGGCCGCGAACACGGCGATGGTGACGGAGCAGACGGTCGCCGCGCCGGCCACGATCAGCGAGTTCATGAAGTAGTCGGCCAGCGGCACCGTGTCCCAGATGTCGAAGTACGGGCGGACGGTGAGGCCCGAGGGGATCCACGCGAACTTCCCCGACACGTCCTCCAGCGGCTTCAGCGAGCTGGAGATCATCACGTACACCGGCAGCAGCACGAAGACGGTGAGGAGGGTGAGGAAGATCCGCCGGCTCCACAGGAAGGACCGCGGGGCGGCCATCGGGGAGCGGGGCTGCCGAACGGCTGGGCTAGGCATCGGTGGCCTTCCTTCCCCGGGAGGTGAGCAGGAGGTAGGCGCCCGTCACCACGAGCAGGAACAGGAGCAGCAGCACCGACATGGCGGAGCCCGTCCCGAAGTTCCAGGTCTGGAACGAGGACTGGTAGATGTGGATGGAGATGAGGTCCGCGGCTTCCGGCGCCGCCTTGCCGAACAGGACGAAGGGGGTGTTGAAGTCGTTGAAGGTCCACAGGAACAGCACCAGGACGAGGACCTGGTTGACGGGGCGCAGCGACGGCAGGGTGATACGGCGGATCTGCTGCCAGACGCCCGCGCCGTCGAGGGCGGCGGCCTCGTAGATGTCCTTCGGGATGTTCTGGAGCCCGGCCATGATGATGAGGAAGGCGAAGGGCCAGCCCTTCCACACCGAGACGACGAGCAGGGCGATGAAGCTGTTGTCGCCGATCAGCCAGAACGGAGGGCTGTCGGTGAGGCCGAGCTGGTCGTGCAGCACGTGGTTCACCAGGCCGTTGTCCCGCTGGAACATGAACGCCCAGGTGATGACGGCGGCGTAGACGGGCAGCGCGTACGG
>NZ_JAPSKQ010000139.1 GCF_031181555.1 Streptomyces sp.
CGCCCAAAGATCGACATCTCGCGGCAATCAATAACGATCGCGCTTTCGACAACCAAACCCTTGACGCGTGCGTGGTGCCGGGCAAGACTCCCGTCCATCGGTCGGCATTGTCGAACACCTACCGGCAATACGCGCTAGAGTGTGACAACGCCAAGGGCCGGCATCGCTCTCACCCCTGAGGGCGCCAATCCCCGGTGGGACCCGGGGGTCGGCTCCCTGGACGAAGGACAAAGGAGTCGCGGGTGTCCAGCTCCGACATCTTCATCGGCGAGACCATCGGTACCGCCATACTCATCCTGCTCGGCGGCGGTGTGTGTGCCGCCGTGACGCTGAAGGCCTCCAAGGCCCGTAACGCCGGCTGGCTCGCCATCGCCTTCGGGTGGGGCTTCGCCGTCATGACCGCGGTGTACATCGCCGGTCCGCTCTCCGGCGCCCACCTCAACCCGGCCGTGACCGTGGCGCTCGCCCTCAAGGACGGCGAGTGGAGCAACGTCCCGACCTACTTCGCCGGAGAGTTCCTCGGCGCGATGATCGGTGCGACTCTGGTCTGGATCGCCTACTACGGCCAGTTCCAGGCGCACCTGACCGACAAGGAGATCGTCGGCGGTCCGGGCGCGCAGGCCACCGCCGCCAAGGCGGTCGAGGCCCAGGAGAAGGGCGCCGGCCCCGTCCTCGGCGTCTTCTCCACCGGTCCGGAGATCCGGAACACGGTGCAGAACCTCGCGACGGAGATCATCGGCACCGTCGTCCTGCTGCTCGCCGTGCTCACCCAGGGCCTGAACGACGCGGGCAACGGCCTCGGTGTGCTGGGCGGCCTGATCACGGCACTCGTGGTCGTCTCCATCGGTCTGTCGCTCGGCGGCCCGACCGGTTACGCGATCAACCCGGCCCGCGACCTCGGTCCGCGCATCGTGCACGCCCTGCTGCCCCTGCCCAACAAGGGCGGTTCCGACTGGGCCTACGCCTGGGTCCCGGTGGTCGGTCCGCTGATCGGCGGCGCCATCGCGGCCGGCATCTACAACGTCGCCTTCGCCTAGGCGACCGGTCCGCCGCGAACCCCGAATGCTGTAGAAGCGCCGTACGCACAGCCCCTCAACCAAGGAACTCCCAGGAGCACACAGTGACCGACGCCCACACCGCCGGCCCGTTCATCGCAGCCATCGACCAGGGCACCACCTCCTCCCGCTGCATCGTCTTCGACCGCGACGGGCGCATCGTCTCCGTCGACCAGAAGGAGCACGAGCAGATCTTCCCCAAGCCGGGCTGGGTCGAGCACAACGCCACCGAGATCTGGACCAACGTCCAGGAGGTCGTCGCCGGAGCCGTCGAGAAGGCCGGCATCACCCGCGACGACATCAAGGCCATCGGCATCACCAACCAGCGCGAGACCACCGTGCTGTGGGACAGGAACACCGGTGAGCCCGTCCACAACGCCATCGTCTGGCAGGACACCCGCACCGACGCCCTGTGCCGCGAGCTCGGCCGCAACGTCGGCCAGGACCGCTTCCGCCGCGAGACCGGCCTCCCCCTCGCCTCCTACTTCGCCGGCCCCAAGGCCCGCTGGCTGCTCGACCACGTCGACGGCCTCAAGGAGCGCGCCGAGGCGGGCGACATCCTCTTCGGCACCATGGACACCTGGGTCATCTGGAACCTGACCGGCGGGGTGGACGGCGGCCGGCACGTCACCGACGTCACCAACGCCTCCCGCACCCTGCTCATGAACCTCCACACCATGGAGTGGGACGACAGGATCTGCGAGTCCATCGGCGTGCCGAAGCAGATCCTCCCCGAGATCCGCTCCTCCGCCGAGGTCTACGGCGAGATCAAGGGCGGCAGGCTGGGCGACCTGCTCGGCGGCATCCCGGTCGCCTCCGCGCTCGGCGACCAGCAGGCGGCCCTGTTCGGCCAGACCTGCTTCTCCGAGGGCGAGACCAAGTCGACGTACGGCACCGGCACCTTCATGGTGATGAACACCGGTGACAAGATCATCAACTCCTACAGCGGCCTGCTGACCACCGTCGGCTACCAGATCGGCGACGACAAGCCGGTCTACGCCCTGGAGGGCTCGATCGCCGTCACCGGCTCGCTGGTGCAGTGGATGCGCGACCAGATGGGCCTGATCTCCACCGCCGCCGAGATCGAGACGCTCGCGCTCTCGGTCGAGGACAACGGCGGCGCCTACTTCGTGCCGGCCTTCTCCGGTCTGTTCGCCCCGTACTGGCGCTCCGACGCCCGCGGTGTGATCGCCGGCCTGACCCGGTACGTCACCAAGGCGCACCTCGCGCGCGCCGTCCTGGAGGCCACCGCCTGGCAGACGCGGGAGATCGCGGACGCCATGACGAAGGACTCCGGGGTGGAGCTGACCGCCCTCAAGGTCGACGGCGGCATGACCTCCAACAACCTGCTGATGCAGACGCTCTCGGACTTCCTGGACGCCCCCGTGGTGCGCCCGATGGTCGCCGAGACCACCTGCCTCGGCGCCGCCTACGCCGCCGGCCTCGCCGTCGGCTTCTGGAACAGCACCGACGACCTGCGCGCCAACTGGCGGCGGGCCGCCGAGTGGACCCCCCGCATGGACGCGGAGACCCGCGACCGTGAGTACAAGAACTGGCTCAAGGCCGTCGAGCGGACCATGGGCTGGCTCGAGGACGAGGAGTAAGAAACCGCAATGACCACTCAGTCCACCCTGCAGTCCGTGCCTGCCCTGGGGACGCGCCCGGCGTCCGGCTCGAACCCGAGCCGCGCCGAGACCCGGGAGCAGCTTTCCAAGGCGTCGTACGACCTTCTCGTGATCGGCGGCGGCATCCTGGGCATCTCCACCGCCTGGCACGCCGCGCAGTCCGGCCTCAGGGTGGCTCTGGTGGACGCCGGCGACTTCGCCGGCGCCACCTCCTCCGCCTCCTCCAAGCTGCTCCACGGCGGACTGCGCTACCTGCAGACCGGCGCGGTGAAGCTGGTGGCGGAGAACCACTTCGAGCGCCGTGCGGTCTCCCGCCAGGTGGCCCCCCACCTGGCGAACCCGCTCACCTTCTACCTCCCCGTGTACAAGGGCGGGCCGCACGGCGCGGCGAAGCTCGGGGCCGGTGTCTTCGCGTACTCGATGCTGTCGGCCTTCGGCGACGGCGTCGGCCACCTGCTCTCGCCGGCCAAGGCCGCGCAGGACGTGCCCGAGCTGCGCACCGAGAACCTCAAGGCCGTCGCCGTGTACGGCGACGACCAGATGAACGACGCGCGCATGGCGCTGATGACGGTCCGCGCGGCCGTCGAGGCGGGCGCCGTCGTCCTGAACCACGCCGAGGTGACGGGGCTGCGCTTCACCAGGGGCCGGGTCACCGGTGCCGAGCTGCGCGACCGGCTGTCCGGCGACGAGTTCGGCGTGAACGCCCGCCTGGTGCTGAACGCGACCGGCCCGTGGGTCGACCACCTGCGCCGCATGGAGGACCCGAACGCCGCGCCGTCCATCCGTCTGTCGAAGGGCGCGCACCTGGTCCTGAAGCGGACCTCCCCGTGGAGGGCCGCGCTGGCCACGCCGATCGACAAGTACCGCATCACCTTCGCCCTCCCCTGGGAGGACATGCTGCTGCTCGGCACGACCGACGAGGAGTTCGAGGGCGACCCGGCGGACGTCGCGGTCAACGACAGGGACATATCCCAGATCCTCGACGAGGCCGCGTTCTCCATCCGCGACCAGCAGCTCGACCGTGATCTGATCACCTACGCCTTCGCGGGCCTGCGGGTGCTGCCGGGCGGTCCCGGGGACACGGCGAAGGCGAAGCGGGAGACGGTCGTCACCGAGGGGCGGGGCGGCATGCTGTCCGTGGCGGGCGGCAAGTGGACCACCTTCCGGCACATCGGCCGCACGGTGATGCAGAAGCTCCAGACGCTGCCGGGTCACCCGCTGGGCGACGACTTCGAGCCGGTCTCCGCGCTGCCGAAGAAGCTGCCGCTGCCGGGTGTCGCCAACCCCCGCGCGGTCGCCCACCGGCTGCTGGTCGACGGCCCCGCGCCCGGCCCGCGCATGGCCGCGGACACCGCCAGGCACCTGGCCACCCACTACGGTTCGCTGGCCTTCGACATCGCCCGCCTGGCGAACGAGGACCCGGCGCTGGCCCAGCGCGTCCACCCGGACGCGCCGGAGATCTGGGCGCAGGTCGTCTGGGCCCGCGACCACGAGTGGGCCCAGACCGCGGACGACGTGCTGCGCCGCCGCACCACCCTGACGATCCGCGGCCTGGCCACCGACGAGGTCCGCGCGAACGTCCAGCGTCTGCTCGACAAGAAGTGATCCGGGCCCTGTCCGACGGGATGTGACCGAGAGGGCCCCGGCTCCCCCGCACGGGAGCCGGTACGGGAGAGGGGCGGCTCCGCGCCGACGGAGCCGCCCCTTTTCCCTGCGCGTTGTCCCGGTGCGGGACCGGCCCGGAGGACCCTAGGGTGTGCCGCCATGAGGGATCTCCGCGTCCGCGCCGCGACCGCCGCCGACCGTGCGGCGATCACCGACCTGCTCGTCTCCTCCTGGGGAGGCACGACCGTCGTGGGCCACGGGACCGTGTACGACGCGGCACGGCTGCCGGCACTGGTCGCCGAGCGGGAGGGCGTCCTGGCCGGGCTGCTCACGTACACGGTCGCCGACGGCGGTCTGGAGGTCGTCACGGTCGACGCGGCGCGCCGGCTCAAGCCGTCCATCCCGAGGACGGGCGACCACGGCATCCCCCTGCACGACGAGCTCACCCTGGAGCTGGTGCTGTGAGCGGGGCCGGCCCGTCCGCCGGGTCCGCATAATGGCGGGCACATCGGAGGTCTGACGGGCAGGGAGGCCGGGTATGGCAGTCACCGACGAGGCGATCCAGAAGATCAAGGGAATGATCGTCTCCGGTGCGCTGCGCCCCGGTGACCGGCTGCCCAGGGAGAGCGAACTCGCCGCCGAGCTGGGGCTGTCCCGCAACTCCCTGCGCGAGGCGGTGCGTGCGCTGTCGCTGATCCGCATCCTGGACGTGCGCCAGGGCGACGGCACGTACGTCACCAGCCTCGATCCGCAACTCCTGCTGGAGGCACTGAGTTTCGTCGTCGACTTCCACCGCGACGACACGGTCCTGGAGTTCCTCGCCGTGCGCCGCATCCTGGAACCGGCCGCGACGGCCCTCGCGGCCACCCGGATCGCCGAGGAGCGACTGGACGCGTTGGCCAAGCAGTTGGACGACCTCGGTGACGAGCCGTCCGTGGAGGAACTGGTCGCCGCCGACCTGGACTTCCACCGGGCCATCGTGCGCAGCGCCGGCAACTCCGTGCTGTGCTCCCTGCTCGACGGTCTGTCCGGGCCCACCACGCGGGCCCGCGTCTGGCGCGGTCTCACCCAGGACGCGGTCGGCCGCACCCTGCGCGAGCACCGGGCGATCCTCGCCGCCCTGCGGGCCCGGGACGCCGAGGCGGCGCGGTCCTGGGCGACGGTGCACATCGCGAGCGTGGAGCAGTGGCTGCGCTCCGCGCCGTGAGCCCCGCCGCGCGTCTGCGGGGCCCGGACCGCCGAGGGGTGTTTCCCGGTGCCCGGCGGGGCAGTGATGGGGCACTACCCCGTGAGGGGGCTGCGGGCGTCCCCCCGGTACGCCGTAAGGTTGGGACGTACGCGAGGGCACGTCGGAAGGAGGCGCTGGGTGATCGAGCTCGAGGGGGTTCCCGAGCTGATCGACCCGGTCATGGTGGCCGCGTTCGAGGGCTGGAACGATGCCGGCGACGCCGCCTCCACCGCGGTCGCGCATCTGGACAGGGAATGGAAGGGCGAGGTGTTCGCGGCGCTGGACGCCGAGGACTACTACGACTTCCAGGTGAACCGGCCCACGGTGTTCATGGACGGCGGGGTGCGCAGGATCACCTGGCCGACGACGCGACTGTCGGTGGTCCGGGTCGGCGGCGAGAAGCCGCGCGACCTGGTGCTGGTCCGCGGCATCGAACCGTCCATGCGGTGGCGCTCGTTCTGCAACGAGATCCTCGGCTTCGCGCACGAGCTCGGCGTGGAGCTGGTGGTCATCCTGGGCGCCCTGCTCGGTGACACCCCGCACACCCGTCCGGTCCCGATCAGCGGAACCACGTCCGACCCGGACCTGGCCCGCCGCATGGACCTGGAGGAGACCAAGTACGAGGGCCCCACGGGCATCGTCGGCATCCTCCAGGAGGCGTGCACGCACGCCGGTGTCCCGGCCGTGTCGCTGTGGGCGGCGGTCCCGCACTACGTGTCGCAGCCGCCCAACCCGAAGGCCACCCTGGCCCTCCTCAACCGCCTCGAGGACCTGATCGACGTGCGGATCCCGCTGGGCGAGCTGCCCGAGGACGCGCGTGCCTGGCAGGTGGGCGTGGACCAACTGGCCGCGGAGGACAGCGAGGTCGCCGAGTACGTCCAGACGCTGGAGGAGGCCCGGGACACCGCCGAGCTGCCGGAGGCGTCGGGCGAGGCGATCGCCCGGGAGTTCGAGCGCTACCTGCGGCGCCGTGACGGCGCGTCGGGCCCGCCCGGCGGACACGCCACGGCCGACGGCGGCGACGGCACGTCGTACCTGCGGGACAACCCGGGTCTGCGGGACGGCCCGGGCGGCCGGGCCCGGCCGTCCAGGCCTCCGAAGCCGGACAAGCCCGACAGGGGCGACGAGGAGTCGTCGGAGGACTGAGCGGGACAGGACCGAAGGGAACAGGGGCGCCCCGTCCGAGGACGGGGCGCCCCTGCCGTGGTCGTGGCGGTTACAGCGCGACGCCGAGCAGCGCGTCCACCGCGCGGGAGACGACGCCGGGCGCGCCCGTGTCCGTACCGCCGCTCTGCTCCTGGAGCACGACCCAGCGGTCGACGGCGGCCAGCGCGGCCGGGGCGTCCAGGTCGTTGGCGAGGGCCTCGCGGATCTCCTCGACCAGCGCCTCGGCGGGCGGGCCGTCGGGACGGGAGACGGCGGCGCGCCAGTGGCCGAGGCGGGTCACGGCGTCCTGGAGGACCTGGTCGGTCCACTCCCAGTCGGCGCGGTAGTGGTGGGCGAGCAGCGCGAGCCGGATGGCGGCCGGGTCGACGCCGTCGCGCCGCAGCTGGGAGACGAAGACCAGGTTGCCCTTGGACTTGGACATCTTCTCGCCGTGCAGGGCGACCATGCCGGCGTGGACGTACGCCTTGGCCATGGGGAACTCGCCGGTGAGCACCTGGGCGTGGGAGGCGCCCATCTCGTGGTGCGGGAAGACCAGGTCGGAGCCGCCGCCCTGGACGTCGAAGCCCATGCCGAGGTGGTCGAGGGCGATGGCCACGCACTCGATGTGCCAGCCGGGCCGGCCCCGGCCGAGCGAACCGCCGTCCCAGCTCGGCTCGCCCTCGCGGGCGGCCATCCAGAGCATCGGGTCGACGGGGTTCTTCTTGCCCGGACGGTCCGGGTCACCGCCGCGCTCGGCGGACAGCAGCCGCATGGCGGCGGCGTCGAGGTTCGAGACCTGGCCGAAGTGCGGGTCGGACTCGACGGAGAAGTAGATGTCGCCCTCGAGCTCGTAGGCCGCGCCGAGGTCGCGCAGCCGCTCGACGAGCGGGACGATGCCGGGTATGGCCTCCACGGCTCCTATGTAGTGCCGCGGCGGCAGCATCCGCAGGGCGGTCATGTCCTCGCGGAAGAGCGCGGTCTCCTTCTCCGCGAGGGCGGCCCAGTCGAGACCGTCCCGCTCGGCCCGCTCCAGCAGGGGGTCGTCGACGTCGGTGACGTTCTGGACGTAGTGCACCTGCCGCTTGGTGTCGAGCCACACGCGCTGCACCAGGTCGAACGCGTTGTAGGTCGCCGCGTGCCCTATGTGGGTGGCGTCGTACGGGGTGATGCCGCAGACGTAGATACGGGCGACGGGACCGGGGTCGAGGGTGATCGGGCCCCCGGTCGCGGTGTCGTGGATCCTCAGGTCGCGGCCCTGACCGGGCAGGGCGGGGACTTCGGAGGCGGGCCAGGCATGCATGCCATGAGCCTAACCGGACCGCGGTTCCGGATACGAACCGGAGCGGGCCGGTCGACCGGGAAGGCACTCTTGCGCGGCGCCACCCGGTGTGCCCGCGGGTCCGGTCAGACCGGGGGCCAGGGGATCGCCGGCCACTGTCCGCCGGGCTCCGGGTGGGTGCCGGTGGTGATCAGCGACTCGACGCGCCCGCGCGTGGCGTCGATTTCCGCGGAGGTGATCAGAGGGGCCAGCCGGGCGGCGAGCGCGCCACCGTCCGTGAGGGCCTTCCTGAGGCCCTTGAGGACGTCGAGCGCCTCCTCGGTCAGCGGCTCCCCCGCCCAGCCCCACAGCAGGGTGCGCAGCTTGTCCTCGACGTTGAAGGTGACCCCGTGGTCGATGCCGTACAGCCGGCCCCCCGCGGTGGGCAGCAGATGCCCGCCCTTGCGGTCGGCGTTGTTGATCACCGCGTCGAGCACGGCCAGCCGGCGCAGCCGTTCGTCGTCGGCGTGCACGAGCAGCGCGGTGCGGCCCTCGCCGACCTCCGCGAAGCCGATCGCCTTCCAGCCGGGTTCCGGCTCCTCGCCGTCCACCAGGGCGAGCAGGTCCGCGCCCGGCGCCGTCTCGATCCACAGCTGGCACATGCCCTCGCCGTACGGGCCCTCGCGCAGCACGGTGGGCGGCACGAGTCCCCAGCCGGTCGCCTCGGAGACCTCGTACGCGGCGACCTCGCGTCCGGCGAGCGTGCCGTCGGGGAAGTCCCACAGGGGGCGCTCCCCGGCGACCGGCTTGTAGACGCAGGCGGCCTCCCGGCCCTCGTGCGTCACGGTGCAGTACAGCGCCGCGTTCGACGCCTCACGGATGCGTCCGCGCACGGTCAGCTCGCCCTCGGCGAGCAGGACGGCGGCGGCCGGGTCGGCGGTCGTCACGCTCCGCGGCGGTATCCGTTCTGGCGCGGACATACGTGTCCTTCCGGGTCGAGCGGGAGGCTGCACAGCGGGCACGGCGGCCGCCCCGCGTTGACGACGTCGAGGGCGCGCTTGGCGAAGGCCCGGGCCTGCGCGCCGGTGAGCCGGACGCGGAGCATCGGGGGCCCGTTCTCCTCGTCCTGGAGCAGCCGCTCCTCGGCCTCGGCGAGGTCTTCCTCGGATTCGGCGTCCAGTTCGACGAGGGCCTGGGCCTCGACGATCATGCGCTGCTCCTCGCCGTCCCAGGCGAGCGCCATGGTGCCGACGCGGAACTCCTCCTCCACGGGGGTGTCCAGCGGGGCGGTGTCGGTGATCTCGGTCGGTGCCATGGCGGGTACCGCGGCGCTGCCGCCGCTGCGGCGCACGACCTCGTCGAGCAGTTCGTCCATGCGCTCGGCGAGTGCCGCGACCTGGGTCTTCTCCAGGGCCACGCTGGTCACCCGGGATCCGGCGGAGGCCTGGAGGAAGAACGTACGGCGCCCTGGTAGCCCGACCGTACCGGCCACGAAACGTTCCGGTTGGTCGTAGAGGAACACCTGACGGGACACGTCCTGTCTCCATTGAGAGTCGTGGGAACGGGCGGCTGTTCGAACGGGAGCGCACTGCTGCGACCGCTTCACCCTACTGCGGCCGACGATCACGGTGCGCCCGCGTCGCCCCCGACCGTGGCTTCGTCGGCGGGCGGTTCCTCGCGCGGCGCCAGGGACGTGAAGTCGCCGGTGTCGCCGAGCCGGACGAGAAAGGGGCGCAATCGTGTGTAGCGGATCGCGGTAATGGAACACGGTTCCACGGAAATCCGCTGGAAGAGGTCGAGATGAAGTCCGAGTGCCTCCGCGACGAGAGACTTGATGATGTCCCCGTGCGAACACATGAGATACACGGCGTCGGCGCCGTGGTCGCGCTCCACGCGCGCGTTCCACTCGCGCACCGCCTCGGCGGCGCGCGTCTGCATCGCGCGCATGGACTCCCCGCCGGGGAACGCCGCCGCCGACGGGTGGGCCTGCACCACCTCCATCAGGGGCTCGTCCTTGAGCTCGGCGAGCTTGCGGCCCGACCAGTCGCCGTAGTGGCACTCGCCGATGCGGTCGTCGGTGTGGGGGGTGAGGTGGGGCCGGGCGTCCAGCAGCGGCCGGACCGTCTCCCGGCAGCGCTGGAGCGGGCTGGTGACGATCTCGGAGAGCGGCAGCTCGGCGAGCCGTCCGGGCAGTGCGGCGGCCTGCGCGGCCCCGCGGTCGTCGAGGGCGACGCCGGGCGTCCAGCCGGCGAGCAGTCCCTCGGTGTTGGCGGTGGAACGTCCGTGCCGGACCAGGAGCAACGTGGGCATGCGGCCCAGGGTAGGCGCACACACGCGTGCGGGGTCCGTCGTACGAAGGGAGAATGCGCTCCGTGATCGTCGACTGCGCCGTCTACCGGGAGGGGCACCGGTCGGAGGGGCCCGAGGATTTCTCCGACGCACTGGCCGAGGCGCGGTCGGCGGGGGGCTTCGTCTGGATCGGGCTGCACGAGCCGACGGAGGACGAGTTCGACCTGGTCTCGCAGGAGTTCGCGCTGCACCCGCTGGCGGTCGAGGACGCCCTCAAGGCGCATCAGCGGCCCAAGCTGGAGGTGTACGACGACTCGCTGTTCCTGGTCCTCAAGCCGGTGGTGTACGAGCCGCACAGCGACACCGTCTCCTCCGGCGAGGTCATGATCTTCCTCGGGGACGCGTTCGTGGTGACCGTCCGGCACGGGGAGGGCGCCCCGCTGGGCGCCGTACGGAACCGGCTGGAGCGGGAGCCCGAGCTGCTGGGCAAGGGGCCGACGTCGGTGCTGTACGCGATCGCCGACGCCGTCGTCGACCACTACCTGGACGTGGCGATCGAGCTGCAGACCGACCTGGAGGAACTGGAGGCGGAGGTCTTCTCCCCCGACGGCGGCGGCTCGCGGCACACCGCGTCGCGGATCTACGGCTTCAAGCGGCAGATCCTGGAGTTCCGCCGGGCGACCGGTCCGCTGGTGCTGCCGATGTCACGGCTGGCGGGGACGGGGACGTCCGGTGTGCGCGTGCCCTTCGTGGAGGAGAAGGCGCGGCCCTTCTTCCGTGACGTGCACGATCACCTCACGCGCGTCAACGAGTCCGTGGAAGGGCTGGACCGTCTGGTGTCGGACATCCTCTCGGCTCATCTGGCCCAGATGAGCGTGCGGCAGAACGACGACATGCGGAAGATCTCCGCGTGGGCGGCCATGGCCGCGGTCCCCACGATGATCGCGGGGGTCTACGGCATGAACTTCGAGCACATGCCGGAGCTGCGGTGGATGTGGTCGTATCCGGCGGTGGTCGCGCTGATGGCCGTGCTGGAGGTGCTGCTGTACCGGTTGTTCAAGCAGCGGGGGTGGATGTAGGGACCGCGCGTGCAGCGGGCGGGTCAGGCGAACTCCGGGGCGGCGCTCGCGGGGCCCCCGAGCGCGTTGCGGCGTTCGGGCATCCTGAGCGAGACCATGCGGCGCCAGCCGCCCAGGCGCTCGTACGCGTACACCGCGTGGACGCCCGCCGTGAGGAGCGCCGCCTTGGGCCTGGACCAGCCGAGGATGCGGCCCGTGCGGGCCATCACCGCGAGGCTGACGTCCCGGTGGACGCGGATCTCCGCGAGCGCGCACTCCCGCAGGGTGCGCCGGATGGCGCGGCCGTGTCCGGCCGAAAGGGGGACCCGCGGGGGGATCCGGAGGCGTACGCGAGGCGGGCGTAACCCCGGGGACCGGTCCGCGTTGTGCTCCGTGACGGCCGTGGCGGGGAAGCCCCCCGAGCCCCCACCACGGCCGTGGAGACCCGGCTAGGCGAGACCGGCGCGTTCCAGGGCCTCGGTGCCGGCGCGGAGGGACGCGAGGCGCTCGTCGAGCGTGAAGCCGGCCGGGGCGAGGGTGAGGGTGGTGACCCCGGCGGCGGCGTAGGCCTTCATCCGGTCGGCGATGCGGTCGACCGAGCCGAGGAGGGTGGTCTTGTCGATCAGGTCGTGCGGCACGGCGGCCGCCGCGCCCTGCTTGTCGCCGGACAGGTACTTGTCCTGGATCTCGGCGGCTTCCTCCTCGTACCCCATGCGCTGCGCGAGCTGGTTGTAGAAGTTCTGCTTGCGGCTGCCCATGCCGCCGACGTACAGCGCGGTGTAGGGGCGGAAGGTGTCGGCGAGCGCGGTGACGTCCTTGTCGTCGCCGACGGCGAGGGGGACGGTGGGGCAGACGTCGAAGCCGTCGAGGGTCTTGCCGGCCTTCTCGCGGCCCGCGCGCAGGTGCTTGACGGCGGTGTCCTCGAGGTGCTCGGCGGAGGGGAAGATCAGCAGGGCGCCGTCGGCGATCTCGCCGGTCTGCTCGAGGTTCTTCGGGCCGATCGCGGCGATGTAGAGCGGGATGTGCTCGCGCTGCGGGTGCACGGTGAGCTTGATCGGCTTGCCGGGGCCGCCGGGGAGGGGGAGGGTCCAGTGCTCGCCCTCGTAGGAGAGGCGTTCACGGGTCATGGCCTTGCGGACGATCTCGACGTACTCGCGGGTGCGGGCGAGGGGCTTGTCGAACTTGACGCCGTACCAGCCCTCCGAGACCTGCGGGCCGGAGACGCCGAGGCCGAGGCGGAAGCGGCCGCCGGAGAGGGAGTCGAGGGTGGCGGCGGTCATCGCGGTCATGGCGGGCTGGCGGGCGGGGATCTGGAAGATGGCCGAGCCGACGTCGATGCGCTCGGTCCGGGCGGCGACCCAGGCGAGCACGGTGGCGGCGTCGGAGCCGTAGGCCTCGGCGGCCCAGCAGACCGCGTAACCGAGGCGGTCCGCCTCCCGCGCCACGGCGAGGTTGTCCGCGTCCATTCCGGCGCCCCAGTAGCCGAGGTTGATCCCGAGCTGCATGGCCGTCTCCCCTTACCGATCAGTAACGTCCCTTGTGCGCCGACCCTATACCTCCGGCGGCGGGGAGGGGGGTGCGTGCTCCCGGTTCCGCCGCACCCCGGAAATCCCTTGTCCACAGGCCCCACACACTTCGGGGTCCGGCCAGTAATCTCGGCGTTCATGGAGCAGAGGCATCTCGGCCGTACCGGCCTGCGTGTGTCCCGGATCGGGCTCGGGACCCTGACCTGGGGGCGGGACACCGACGAGCATGACGCCGCGGACCTCTTGAAGACGTTCTGGGAGGCGGGCGGGACCCTCGTCGACACCGCGGACGTGTACGGCGACGGGGAGGCCGAGTACCTGCTCGGGAGGCTGATGGAAGGGCTGGTGCCGCGCCGGGACCTGGTGATCTCGACGAAGGCCGGGAGCGTGCCGGATCCGGACCGCCGGTTCGACGGCTCGCGCGGGCACCTGCTCTCCGCGCTGGACGCCTCGCTGGCGCGGCTCGGCACCGACTACGTCGACTTGTGGCATGTTCACGCCTACGACGCCGACACCCCGTTGGAGGAGACGCTCCAGGCCCTCGACATCGCGGTCGGCAGCGGGCGGGCCCGCTATGCCGGCGTGTCCAACTTCTGCGGGTGGCAGCTGGCCAAGGCGGCGACCTGGCAGTTGGCCGTGCCGGGGGCGCGGGCCCGGCTGGCGAGCACGCAGATGGAGTACTCGCTGCTGCAGCGCGGGGTGGAGCGGGAGGTGCTGCCCGCCGCGATCGATCTGGGGATCGGGCTGCTGCCGTCCTCTCCGCTCGGGCGGGGCGTGCTGACCGGCAAGTACCGGGGCGACGTCACTCCGTCGGACTCGCGCGGTGCCTCGGAGCACATGGCGCCGTTCGTCGCGCCGTATCTCGACGACACGGCGAGCAGGATCGTGGACGCGGTGACGACGGCGGCGGACGGACTCGCCGTGACCGCGCTGCAGGTGGCGCTCGCCTGGGTCCGGGACCGGCCCGGTGTGGCCGCCCCCATCGTCGGCGCGCGCAACGCGCAGCAGCTCACGGCGGCATTGTCAGTGGAGGCCCTTAGTCTTCCTGACGAGATCTGCCGGGCGCTCGACGACGTGTCGGCGCCCGTGCACCGCTATCCCGATCACGACTGGAGCACGCTGTGAGCACGGAGCCGCCCGAGAACACGGAGGACGCCGAGCCGGGGACGCCGGGCGCGGACGGTGCCTCCGCCGAGGGTGCGCAGGTGTCCGAGGCCGAAGGTGCGCAGGTGTCCGAGGCCGAGGCCGAGCTGCGTGCCCAGCAGATCGAGCGGGAGCGCATCGAGCGGCGGAAGGCGGAGAAGCAGGGGCGGATCGAGGCCGGCGGCAAGCTGAGCGGCAAGGCGGCCGACCTCCTTGCCGCCGTGCGGGCCGTGGAGAGCGGTGAGAGGCCGGCCGCCACGGTGTTCGAGGAGGCACCCGCCGCGCCGCGTCGGCCCGCCCCCGAGCCGGTGCGGCGGGCACCGGCGGTCTCCGGCGAGGCGGTTCCCGCCGCCGGCGTCGTCGAGGGCGTGCGGGAGGTGCTGGCCCGGGGGGGCGCGCCCGAGGGGCTCGCCGTTCAGGCTGCCGCCGTGCTGGGCGAGGGAGGCGCGGAGGTGCTGCGCGCCGACCCCTGGCAGTTGCTGCGGGTCGCCGGTGTGCGGCCCGAACAGGCCGACGGGTTCGCGCGGGCGCTGCTCGGCACCGGGGCCGGGCCGGACGACGAGCGGCGGGGGCGGGCGGTCACCGTGTGGCTGCTGGAGCAGGCTGCGCTGGCCGGGCACACCGCTCTGGAGATGTCCGCGCTGGTGGGCGCGCTGGGGCGGCAGGGGGTGCCGGATCCCGAGGGGACCGTGCAGAACGCCGTCTCGGAGGGGGACGTTCTCGTCTTCCAGGACGCGGTGACGGAGGCCGGGGGGCCGGCGCCGCAGGAGGGACAGGAGGAGGGCGAGGAACGGCCGGTCCGGGTGCTGGTGGGGCTGGAGCGGTACGCGCTGGCCGAGGAGAGCCTTGCCGACGGTCTGGCCCGGCTGGTCGGCTCCGTGCCCAAGCAGGACGGCTCGGACGAGGGGTGGGAGCGGGCCGCCGCCTCGGCGGAGGGGTCCGCCGGTGAGCTGATCCGGGCGGTCGCCGGGCACGGTCTCGTGCTGCACACCGGCGGGGAGGCCTCCCTGGCCGAGCCGGCGGCGCTGCTGGGCGCCGCGCACGGCATGGGGCTGCGCGCCTGGGCCGCCACGCACGGCCCGGTCGGGCGGGCGCGGTTCGCGGCGCTGGTGGAGGGCCCGGGTGTCGCCACCGTCGCCGGGCTGCTGTCCGGTGCCGAGGGGCCGGGGCGGGACGCCGACGGGGCGCTCGATGTGGACCTGCTCGTCGTGCTGGACGCCCCGCAGCTGGACGTCGAGACGGCCGCCCTGGTCACGGAGTCGCTGCCGGACGGCGCCCGGCTGGTGCTGGCCGGTGATCCGGGGGTGCTGTGGTCCGTGGGCGCGGGCCGGGTCTTCGCGGATCTGCTGGCGGCGCGGATCTGCCCGCAGATCGCCTCCCGACGGCCGGATCCCGGGCCGCTGGGCGAGCTGGTCTCCGGGATCGGCGTCGGCGAGCTGCATCAGGTGGACGCGCCCGGCAAGGAGGTCGTGATCGTGCCGGTGCGGGACGCGGGAGAGGCCGTGCACCGGACCGTGCAGCTCGTGGTGGACTCGGTGCCGCGCGCGATCGGTGTGCCGGCCGAGGAGACGCAGGTGATCACACCGGGACACGGCGGTGCGGTGGGCACGCGTGTGCTGAACGCGGCGCTGAAGGAGCGGCTCAATCCGGGGCCGGGGCGGTTCGGCGGATTCGATCCGGGCGACCGGATCGCCTACTCCCCCGTTCCGGGGCGGACGCTGCCGGGCCGCGTGGTGAAGGCCGATGGCGAGGGGCTGCACCTGGCGTGCGGGGGCGAGGAGGTCGTCGTACCGAGGGAGCGGGTGGAGCAGTCCGTCCGGCACGGGTGGGCGCTGACCGCGCACCAGGCGGTGGGCTGCCGGTGGCCCGCGGTCGTCGTGGTGCTGCCCGGTGACGCCGTTCCCGCGCTGAGCCGGCCCTGGGTGTACACGGCGTTCAGCCGGGCCGACCGGCACCTGTCCGTGGTGCACGGTGTGGAGCAGGCCCTGCCGCGTGCCGTGGCCGAGGTGGCGGCGAAGCCGCGGACGACCCGGTTGCCGGTGCTGCTGGCGCCGCAGGTGCCGGCGGCCGACGGCTGAGTCCGGGGCCGGCGCAGGGCGGCGGCGGTGACACCCCGTGTCACCGCCGCCGGGAGGAACGCGGTCAGCGGTCCGCGTCGAGCGGGTCCAGGTCCTCGTCCTCGTCCAGGGCCGGGTCCAGTTCGTCCTCGTCCTCGTCGGTGTCGTCGTCGAGGTCGTCGTCGAAGACCGCGCTGACGTCGAAGCGGCAGACGACCCGTTGCGGGTCCACCTGCTCGAACGGCGCCTCCAGCCACTCGCCGGGTTCGGCGGGTTCGTCCGACGCCGTCACCCAGAGCGTGGAGTCGCCCTCCTCCAGACCGAACTCCTTGTGCCGGGAGGCGATCTCGTCCGGCTCGAACTCGCCGAACAGCAGGCCGAGCGCGCCGTGGACGGTGCCGGAGGCCGTCGCGTCCTCCTCGTCGTCCGCCGCCTCGATCCGCTGGGCGTGGGCGAGCAGCCGCTGTGGCTCGGCGACGGCGTAGTCGCGGCGGATCAGGACGCTGAGCGCGCTCGGCTCCTCGGGGCCGGAGTAGGGCGGCAGCGCGTCCTCCGCACCGGGGATCTCGAAGGGCGTGACCTCGTCGTAGCGGTCGTAGAGCAGTTCGTCGTACGCCTCCGCGGCCGCGGCCAGCTGGTTGAACGCCTCGTAGACGGCCGGGTCGTCCTCCCCCGACCTGCGTTCGACCGCGGCCAGGTGGCGGTCGAGCGCGGTCTTGACCGCCTCGGCGGCGGCGCGTACCTCGGCAGCGGTGGACTGCGCAGCATCAGACATAGTGCAGACGCTATCCGTACCGGGGGCCGGACCGCACAATAGATGCGATGCCGGAATACGAATTTGTCGACGTGCACGTACCGCGCGGGGTCTCCCGCAAGGACACGGCACGTCTGCTGACGGACCATGCAGAGTACGGTCACTGGGAGTTGTACCGCCTGACGCTGATGCGTGACGGCAGCCGCAGGGTGCGGCTGCGGCGGCGGATCATCCGCCAGGTGCGCGCCACCTGGTGAGCCCGGTCGGCCGACGGGAATCACGGAACGGAGCGGGCCCCGCGGTCGCGGGGCCCGCTCCGTGTGTCCGGTGTCACGCAGCGGCCCGCGCCTTGCGGTAGAGGACCGCGCCGGCGAGCAGCGCTCCCGCGCCGACCGGCAGGACGAGGCCCATGGGCAGCTCGCTGCCGGTCTGTGCCAGCTGCGCGTCGGCCCGGGGCTGGGTGACGGAGTGGGCGACCGGCTGGTTGTCGTCCGGGGCCCGGTCGCCCGGGGTGGCCGGTGTGCCCGGCTCGTCGCCGGGCTGCTCGGGGCTGCCCGGGTCGGCGGGGGTGTCCGGGGCGCCGGGCTGTCCGGGCGTCTCGTGGCCCGGGTCGCCGTTGGCGCAGCCGTTGCCCGCGGTGGCGTTGCCGGCGCCGATGACGTCGATGCTGTTGCCGCAGACGTTCACCGGGACGTGGATCGGTGCCTGGACGTGGTTGCCGGAGGCCACGCCGGGCGAGTCGGTGGCGTGTCCGCCGGCGTGCGCCCCGCCGCGGTCGCCGCGGTCGCCGGAGCCGCCGTGTCCGTCCGGCGAGGAGCCGCCCTGGTTGACGCAGGCGTTGCCCACGGACGGGTTGAGGACGCCGACGACGTTGACCGTGTTGCCGCACACGTTGACCGGCACGTGCACCGGCGCCTGCACCGAGTTTCCGGAGAGCACGCCGGGCGAGCCCACGGCGGCGCCCTGCGCACCGGAGTCGGCGTGGGCGGCCCCGCCCGCGGCGGCGAGCACGCCGGTGGCGGCCGCCATGGTCATCAGGCCCTTACGGGTGACCTGTCGCATTGCTGAAATCCCTGCCTTCGACCTTGTGCCGGGAATT
>NZ_JAPSKQ010000306.1 GCF_031181555.1 Streptomyces sp.
GGGGCCTCGGTGGGGCGGCCGCTGGGCTCCGGGGCCGGGCCGCCGTCCGCGGAGCACTTCGCGCCGTCGACGAGGCAGCCGGTCGGCTCGCCGGTGCCCTTGGCGACGAAGCCGACGGTGACCGACTCGCCGGCGGCCAGTCCGTCGGTGTCCCACGCGGCGGGCCGCACGGTGACGTGCCGGCCGCTCACCTCGGACTCGGCGTTCCACAGCGAGCCGAGCTCGGTGCCGGCGGGCAGGTCGAACTCCAGCGTCCAGTCCTCGTCCCGCTCACCGCTGTTGTTGGTCACCACGTACTGGGCGGTGTATCCCGTCGACCACGCGCTGGTCCTCGTGTAGGCCGCGCCGACGCCGGCCGCCTGGGCGGTGCCGGTGAACAGGAACGCGCCGCCGCCGGCCACGGCCGCGGCGACCACGCCGCCGATCGCCTTGTTCCTGCCGCTGGCCCTGCGCCGGTGCGTGCTCATCGCGTGCCTGCCTTCACTGCCGTTCGGATGCGGTGCGGCAGCACGCTAGCGATCCGGAATCGGACAAACGTCCTGATCCGGGAGGCCGTCGATGATCTTAGGGCGCGCTTAAGGAAGGGATCGGGGGCGGTTAAAGGTCGGGATCAGCCGGCCCGGCCCGCGCCGGCGCACGGCCCCTCGGTGCCCGCGCCGCCGGGGCGCCCGTTCGCGTCCGTCGAGCTGGATCCAGACCCGCACCTCGGTCCCGCCGAGCACCGAGGAGCCGATCCGCACGTCGCCGCCGGTCGACTCCGCGAGCCGGCGCACGATGTCCAGGCCGAGCCCGGTCGAACCGTCGCTGCCCGAGCCCCGGCCGCGGGCCATCGCCGCCTCGGGGTCGGGTATGCCGGGCCCCGCGTCGGAGACGAGCACGATCACCGCGTCCTCGCCGTTGTGCACGTCGACCGCGAACGCGGTGCCCTCGGGGGTGTGCCGGAAGACGTTGCCGAGCAGGGCGTCGAGGGCGGCGGCCAGGTCGGCGCGGGCCACGGGGATGCGCACCGGGCGATCGGCCCCGGCCACCCGCCACTTGCGGCCCTCGTCCTCGGCGAGCGCCGACCAGAACGCCATCCGTTCCCGGACCACCTCGGCCGCGTCGCATCCGGCGCCGGGACCGGCGGCGGCCGTCTGCGGCTTGGCGTCCCGGGCGGTGCGGATGATGGTGTCCACCTCGCGCTCCAGCTGCTCGACCGCCGCCCGGGTCTGCTCGGCGGCCGGCCCGTCACCGAGGGAGGCGGCGTTCAGCCGCAGCACGGTCAGCGGCGTACGCAGCCGGTGGGACAGGTCGGCGGCCAGCTCCCGCTCGTTGGCGAGCAGTTGGACGACCTGGTCGGCCATGGAGTTGAACGCCACCGCCGCCAGCCGCAGTTCGGTCGGCCCCTCCTCGGGAACCCGCGCCCCGAGCTTGCCCTCCCCCAGCTCCTGCGCCCCCTCCACCAGCCGCTGCGCGGGCCGCACCATCCGCACGCCCAGCCGGTCGGCGACCGCGACCGAGCCGAGGATCAGCGCGGCACCGACCGCGGCGAGCACCGCCCAGGCCGTGCCGACGCCGTTGGTGACCTCGGACTCGGGGACGAACACCTCGACCACGGCGATCTCGCCGGTGCTGAGCGCGACCGGCTGGAGCAGCGCCGAGCCGCCGGGCACCGTGGAGGTGGAGGCACGCCCCAGTCTCCGCACCGCCGCGATGTCCTCGTCGGCGGCCCGCCGGCGTCCCATGCCGAGGGCGTCGCGGCCGTCACCGGACGGGATGTGCACGGCCATGGCGGCGTCGGAGCCGGTGGAGGCGACGACCCGTTCGAGCTGGTCGCGGTCGGTGGTGATGGACAGCGCGGGGGCGATGGCCGCCGCCTCCCGCTCGGCGTTGGAGAAGGCGCGGTCGCGGGCCATCTCCCGGATGACCAGCCCGAGCGGCACCGCGAACGCGATCACGACCATCGCGGTCACCGCCAGCGACACCTTCACCAGCGCCCACCTCATCGCGGCGGCCCCCCTTCGGGCAGGGGGCCGGCGGGCGGCTCCAGCTTCACGCCGACGCCCCGCAGGGTGTGCAGATAGCGGGGCCGGGCGGCGGTCTCCCCCAGCTTCCGCCGCAGCCAGGACAGATGGACGTCGATGGTCTGGTCGTCGCCGTAGGACTGCTGCCACACCTCGGCGAGCAGTTCCCTGCGGGGCACGACCACACCGGGCCGCCCGGCCAGGAAGGCGAGCAGGTCGAACTCGCGCCGGGTCAGATCGAGCCGCACGCCGTCCAGTTCGGCCTGGCGGCGCAGCGGGTCGACGGTCAGTCCGCCGACCCGGAGCACGGAGGACGGCGCGCCCTCCCCGCCGCCGGACCGGGCCCGGCGCAGCACCGCCGCCATCCGGGCCGAGAGGTGTTCCACCGAGAAGGGCTTGGTCAGGTAGTCGTCCGCGCCGGCGTTCAGCAGCCGCACGATCTCCGTCTCGTCGTCCCGGGCGGTGGCGACGATCACCGGCACGTCCGTGATGCCGCGCAGCATCTTCAGGGCCTCGGACCCGTCGAGATCGGGCAGTCCGAGGTCCAGGACGACCACGTCGAAGCGGAAATGGGCGACCTCGCGCAGCGCCTCCAGCGCCGTGCCGACGCTGCGCACGGCGTGCGAGGCGTCGGTCAGCTGCCGGATCAGCGCCGAGCGGACGAACGGGTCGTCCTCGACCACGAGAACACTTGCCATGCGCCGCACCGTACGCCATGCCGGACGGGCCCCGTGCGGGCCTGTGGACAACTCCGGACACCTCCGCGGGCGCGACACCCGTGGGACGGGTGAGGCAGTATGGGCCGACGATGCGCAGAGGACTCGTACACGTACTGGCCTGGCTCCTCGCCACGGGCGCGGCGGTCACGCTGTCGTGGTGGGGTGTCCACACGGTGATGGAGGGAACCGCCTACGACCCGCCCCGCGCCCTGCCCGTCGCGGCGGCGGACACGGCCACGCGGGAGTCGAGGCCGGTGTCGTCCTCGACGCGGCGGCCGTCGGACGCGCGGAGCTCCCCGGTCCCGGAGAAGCCCTCCCCCACGCCGGACGGGGCGTCCCGCGCGCCGGCCCCCGAGCCCTCGCGGTCCCGGACCGCGCCCCCGCCCTCCCCCTCTCCCGGCCCCACCGCCTCCGGCCGGGTCAGGAGTTACGACACCGACGGCGGGCGGGCGGTCTTCGACCTCGGCGAGACCTCCGCGTCCCTGGTGTCGGCGAAGCCGGGGGCGGGCTGGTCGATGCAGGTGTGGAAGACGGAGACGTGGATCCGGGTGGAGTTCACCTCGGGCGCGGACCGGGTGTCGGTCTTCTGCACCTGGCACGACGGTCCGCCCCGCGTGGAGATCGGGAGCTACTGA
>NZ_JAPSKQ010000307.1 GCF_031181555.1 Streptomyces sp.
GCGCGCCGCGCTGACCCGGCCGGCGCCCCTGAGCACGGTCCGGGTGGGTGTCGGCGAGGCGTCCGACGGGCCGCTCCGTGACGGCGTCGCGCGGCGCGGGCGGACGGACGTCGACGAGGCCCTGGGCCTCCCGGGCCGCGATCTCCTTGAGCCGCAGCGAGAGCTGGAGCGTACTGGGCCGCTCCTCGGGATCCTTCGCCAGGCAGGCGCGGACGAGCGGGGCCAGGGCGTCCGGGACGCCGTGCAGTTGGGCCTCCTCGTGCACGACGCGGTACAGCATCACCTCGGAACTGCCGTGCCCGAAGGGGGAGTCGCCCATCGACGCGTACGCGAGCGTGGCGCCCAGCGAGAACACGTCCGTGGCCGGGGTGACGGCGGCGCCGCGCACCTGCTCCGGGGCGAGGAAGCCGGGCGAGCCGACCGCGGTGCCGACGTGCGTGAGGGTCGAGGCGCCGGTCGCCCAGGCGATGCCGAAGTCGATGATCCGCGGCCCCTTCGGGGACAGCAGGATGTTGGACGGCTTCAGGTCCCGGTGCACCACGCCGGCCTCGTGCACGGCGACCAGTCCCTCGGACAGGGCCGCGCCGATGGCGGCGACCTCGGCCGCGCCGAGCGGCCCCTCGTCCACGACCTTGTCGTGCAGCGACGGGCCGGGCAC
The DNA here is from genome assembly GCF_031181555.1 of Streptomyces sp. GTDB lineage: Bacteria > Actinomycetota > Actinomycetes > Streptomycetales > Streptomycetaceae > Streptomyces > Streptomyces fimbriatus. Next base: position 659 of record NZ_JAPSKQ010000307.1, read on the forward strand.
GTACTGGGTGGCGAACCACGGCCGTTCCGCGTCGAGATCGGCGGCCACCAGCCGCGCCGTGCAGCCCCCGCGGATGCGCCGTGCCGCCGAGACCTCGCGCGCGAACCGCGAGCGGAACTCCTGGTCCTCCGCCAGATCGGGCCGGATGACCTTCAGCGCGACCCGCTGCCCCTTCTTGTCGGAGCCCAGGTAGACCACGCCCATCCCGCCCGCGCCGAGCCGTCGGTGAAGCCTGAAAGAGCCGACGACGCGCGGGTCCTCGCGCCTCAGGCGCATCATCGCCATGTTCATCCCCGCTGCCCGGTCCTGTGACGTGCCACAGCTTACGTTTCCACGGCCGCCCGTGCGCAGAGGCCGCGCCCTCTCGGACCGATCGATTGTCAGTGCCCGGTGGGAGACTTGAAGGGTGGACGGGGAGCGCGCGAGCAGGCCGGGTCCACCGGCGAGCGATCCCAACCACCCGACGCCGAAGGGGGATTGATCGCGTGAAGGGTGACCGCGTGGAGATAGTCGTGGACGCGGGGGACACGACGCGCACCTACGAGGTGGTGGCGAGCAGGGCCGGGCGGCGGGTGGAGACGGCGGTCCGCCGGGGGGTGGTGGAAGTGAGCGAAGTCACCCGAAACGGTACGGTCGTGCGGACGGCCCGTTTCATGGCGAACCGGGTGCTCGCACTGGTGGAGCAGCCGGTGCCGCGGGAGGACACCTCGGAGAAAGCCGGACAGAGCGGCCGACCCCTCCGGGATGACCCTGAGACGTAGGACCCCTTCTCCACCCAGGGGAGTACACCGCAGGTCACGGCTCATCCTCCGGGAGGCCCGGCAATCGGTACGAGGGCATGACGTCCGGGGAGCGCCGGGCCCCTAGATTTGAGGTCAAGCGGCGGGTGCAGCACTCGTCCCCCGAGGTCGGACGCCCGCCGCTGCCAACGACATCGCACGACAACGCGACAACACGACAACCGAAACGGTCAGGAGAGGGACCATGGCCCACACGGCACCGCGGACACCGGTCCGCACGCGGGAGCGCATGGCGGGCACCGCCGGGTTCCGGCCGCGCCGCGAGGGCCGTCGCCACCCGCTGGTGGCGACGCTGATGGCCCTTCCCCTGGCGGTCCTGCTCCTCCTCGTCTTCGACGGGTGGGAGACGGTGACCACACAGGCGTCGTCCGTGGGCGAGATGCTGGGGCGCTGAGCGGCGACTCCAGGCCCGGAAGAGCGGTCCGGGCGGGGACATCCACCCATGAAACCCCGTGGGGACGGGGGTGCGGCGGACGGCACAGATGCCGGCGCAGCTGGGGAGCTGCGCCGGCATTGCCGTCGCCTCCGGCGCTCCGGTGAAGGCACTCCTCGTACCCTCCCTTCAGACCCGCGCCCCAGGGAGCCCCGTGACCGCCGACGCCCTCCTCCCCGACCTCACCGCCCGCGTCAGAGGCATGGCCCACGCACGCACCCCGGCCTGCCCCTGCGGCGCGACCGGCACCCTGGCCGACCGTCCCGACGGCACCGTCGTACGCCACGCGGACATCGTCGCGAAGGCCCACGCCCCGGACGCCGACCCCGTCGGGCTGACCCGGCGCCTCACCGCGGCCGCGGACCTCCCGGACGTCTTCCTGCCCCCGCTCGGCCCCGGCCCGGTCGCCCTGCACGGCCGGCTCGTGACCTTCTGGCCGTACGGGGTCCCCGTCGACCCGGACGATCCCGACGCCGCCCCGTGGGAGGCCGCCGCCGCCCTGCTCGCCCGGCTGCACCGCACCCCCGCCCCCGCGCCGCTGCCCGCCATGCGGGGCCCGGCCGAGGCGGCCCGCGCCGTCACCCGGCTGCGGGCCCTCGGCTCCGCCCCGGCCGCCGTCCCCGTGCTGCGCGCCTGGGCCGCCCTGCCCCCGTGGGCCCGCGCCGAGGACCCCCTGCCGGACCGTGCCACCCTCTGCCACGGCGACTTCCACCTGGGCCAGCTCGTGCGCCTCCGCGGCGGTTCCTGGCGGCTGATAGACGTCGACGATCTGGGCGTGGGCGTCCCCGCCTGGGATCTGGCGCGTCCGGCGGCCTGGTACGCGTGCGGGCTGCTGCCGGGGGAGGAGTGGGGGCGGTTCCTCGGCTCCTACCGGGCCGCGGGCGGGCCGGCCGTCCCCGACGACGGTGACCCCTGGGCCGTACTGGACGTCCCGGCCCGCGCCCTCACCGTGCAGACCGCCGCGCGGATGATCGTCAAGGCCGCGGCGGACGGGCGGCCCCCGGACGAGGTGGAGCAGTCCGTGATCGACGCCTGTGCGCGCATGGCCGCGGTCCCGCCCCGGTCGGCGCACACCTCCGGCGGCTAGGGTGCAACCGACCGGAGCCGGGCGGTGTCTGTCCTGGCGACGTGTGAAGCAGGGCCGACCGGCGAGGAGTTGAACCGATCATGCAGTGTCCGAAGTGTCGTGCGCCGATGCACACCTACCACCGCAACGGCGTCCAGATCGAGCAGTGCAGCGGGTGCCGAGGGATCTTCCTCGACTACGGCGAGCTGGAGTCGCTGACCCGGCTGGAGGCCCAGTGGTCCCAGCCCGCACCGCCCGCCGCTCCGCAGGCGTACCCGGCGGCCCCGCCGCCTCCCGCGTGGGGCGCCCCGCACGCCGGCCACCACGGACACCGCCGGCACAAGGGCTTCGG
>NZ_JAPSKQ010000140.1 GCF_031181555.1 Streptomyces sp.
CCGCTGAACTCCCAGAAGAAGGCACCGCCGAGGCCCTGGTTCTTGGCCCAGGCCATCTTGCTCTTGACCGTGGCCGGGGTGTCGTAGGACCACCAGTTGGTGCCGCAGTGGGCGTACGCCGTGCCCGCGATGGTGCCGGTGGCCGGGCAGGAGTTCTTCAGGACCTTGTAGTCCTCGATGCCCTGCTCGTGGGTGCCGGTCGCCGGGCCGGTGGCGGTGCCGCCGGGCGCCGACTGCGTGACGCCGGTCCAGCCGCGGCCGTAGAAGCCGATGCCGAGCAGCAGCTTGCTCGCCGGCACGCCCTTGGCCTTGAACTTCGCGATCGCGTCGGCGGAGGTGAAGCCCTGCTGCGGGATGCCGTCGTACGAGGTCAGCGGCGAGTGCGGAGCGGTGGGACCGTTCTTCGCCCAGGCGCCGAAGAAGTCGTACGTCATCACGTTGTACCAGTCGATGTACTGCGCGGCCGGGCCGTAGTCGGCGGCGTCGATCTTGCCGCCGTCGGTGGCGTCGGCGGTGACGGCCGCGGTGACCAGGTCGTCGCCGAACTCGGCGCGCATGGCCTTCATCATGCTGCTGAAGGCGTTCTTGGCGCTGGTGGTGTCACAGCTCAGACCGCAGGCGTTCGGGTACTCCCAGTCCAGGTCGATGCCGTCGAAGACGTCGGCCCAGCGCGGGTCCTCGACCAGGTCGTGGCAGGACTTGGCGAAGGCCGCCGGGTTCTTCACGGCGTCGGGGAAGCCGCCGGACCAGGTCCAGCCGCCGAAGGACCAGATGACCTTGATGTGCGGGTACTTGGCCTTCAGCTTGCGCAGCTGGTTGAAGTTGCCGCGCAGCGGCTGGTCCCAGGTGTCGGCGACGCCGTCGACGGACTGGTCGGCGGTGTACGCCTTGTCGTAGTCGGCGTAGGCGTCACCGATGGTGCACTTGCCGCCCTGGACGTTGCCGAAGGCGTAGTTGATGTGCGTGATCTTCTCGGCGGAGCCCGAGGTGACCAGGTTCTTCACGTGGTAGTTGCGCCCGTAGACGCCCCAGTTGGTGAAGTAGCCGAGGTTGATCTTCTCGCCGCCGCCCGGGTTGCCGCCGTCGTCGCCGCCGGTGGTGGTGACCTTGACCGCGCCGCTGACCGGGCCGGTCTGGTCGGCGGTGTCACGGGCCTGGACGGTGTACGAGTAGTCGGTGCCCTTGGTGAGGCCGGTGTCCGTGTACGAGGTGGTCGTCACGGTGGCGACCTTGGCGCCGTCGCGCAGGACGTCGTAGTTCTTGATGCCCTTGTCGTCGGTGGCCGCGGACCAGGAGAGCTTCACCGAGGTGTCGGTGATGTTCGAGGCGGTGGGGGTGCCGGGCGCGGAGGGGGCCGCGTCGCCGGGGACCTCCGTGTCGCCGTCGCAGCTGCCGCCGTTGAGCTTGCAGCCGGACGGGGAGCCGGAGCCGCTGCCGTTGAAGCCGAAGGAGACCGACGCCCCGGGGGCGAGGGTGCCGTTCCAGCCGAGGTTCTTGGCGGTCCAGTGGTCACCGGAGTTGGTGACCGTGGCGTCCCAGGCGGAGGTGACCTTGGTGCCGGAGGGGAAGTCCCACTCGATGGTCCAGGAGTTGATGGTCGTGGTGCCGGTGTTCTTCACCGTCCACTTGCCCTCGAAGCCGGAGCCCCAGTCCTGGGTCTTGGCGTAGGTGGCGGTCGCGGAGGTCGCGGCCTGGGCGGGGCTCGCGAGGGCGACGAGGCCGGAGAAGGGAAGCAGCAGGGTCGCGAGACCTGCCGCGGCTTTGTGTCTGAAGCGCACGGTGCGCCTCCTCTGTTGATTGCGCCGTCGAGCGCAACGGGGATGTTGTCGCGGGCATGACTGAGCCATCACGCCCGCAGTGCCGCGAGAATAGAAAGGTCTGGACCACGGGTCAATAGGTCTGGACCACTGTGTCCGGGCTTCCGCTAGACCCCCAACTCTTGCGCCAGCACCGCCGCTTGCACCCGGCTGCGCAGCCCCAGCTTGCCCAGCAGGCGGCTGACGTGCGTCTTCACCGTGGCCTCCGCCATGTCCAGGCGGTCCGCGATGTCGGCGTTGGACAGGCCGTCACCGAGGCAGGACAGCACCTCGCGCTCGCGCCGGGTGAGGGAGTCCAGCACCGCCGGGTCGGCCGTCACCGCACGGGTGGGCTTCGCGGCGAACTCGGCGATCAGCCGCCGGGTGACGGCCGGGGCGACGATCCCCTCCCCGCGCGCCACCGTGCGCACGGCCGCGACGAGGTCCTGCGCCTCCGTGTTCTTCAGCAGGAACCCGGCGGCCCCGGCCCTGAGCGCCCCGAAGACGTACTCGTCCAGGTCGAAGGTGGTCAGCACCAGCACGTCGGCGAGCTGTTCCCCGACCACCTGCCGGGTCGCCGACACCCCGTCCAGGCGCGGCATCTGTACGTCCATCAGCACCAGGTCGGGGCGCAGTTCGCGGGCGAGCGCCACCGCCCGCTCGCCGTCCGCCGCCTCGCCGACCACCTCGATGTCGGGCGCGCTGCGCAGGATGAGGACCAGTCCGGCGCGGACGGCGGACTGGTCCTCGGCGACCAGGACGCGGATCATCGGGTCTCTCCTCGGGCGGTGTCGGTGACGGGGAGGGAGGCGCGGACGACCCAGAGCCTGCCGTCCGCGGGGTGCGGGGCGTTCTCGGGGCCCGCGTCGAAGGTGCCGTGCAGCAGGGCGGCCCGCTCCCGCATCCCGACCAGACCGGCCCCGGAACCCGGGGCGCGCGGGGCGTCCCGGCCGCCGTAGGGGCTGGTCACACGGAGCTCGAGGGTGTCGTCCCGGCCGCGCAGCCACACCGTGACCGTCCCCTTCGCGGCGTGCTTCAGCGCGTTCGTCAGCGACTCCTGCACGATCCTGTACGCGGCGAGCTCGACCGGTGCGGGGACGGGGCCGTACGCGGCGTCGAGGGTGACGTCCAGGCCGTTGGCGCGGGCGCCCTCCACCAGGGCGTCGAGGCCGTCGAGGGTCGGGGTCGCCGCCGGCTCCCGGTCGTCGGCGCCGTCCCGCAGGATGCCGATCAGGCGGCGCATCTCGGACAGCCCCTGGACGCTGTTCTCCCGGATCACGGTGAGCGCCTCCTTGGAGGTCCCGGGATCGTCCAGGGAGAGCGCGGCCGTGGAGTGGATGGCGATCGCCGAGAGGTGGTTGGCGACCATGTCGTGCAACTCCCGCGCCATCCGGGCGCGTTCGGCGGTCACCGCCTGGGCGCGGTCCATCTCCGCCAGCAGCGCGGTCTGTTCGGCCCGCAGCCGGGCGGCCTCCGCGGCGTCCCGGTGGTTGCGGACGATCAGCCCGGTCGAGGCGGGCGCGAACGCCACCACGCCGACGGCCACCCCGATGAGCAGCGCCTCCGGCACCCGCCACACCGCGAACGGCACCACCGTCGCGAGCAGCGTGAGCACCCCGGTGACGCGGGGAACGCGGCGGGCGGCGGCGGGGGAGCCGTAAAGGACGGCCGCGTACATCAGGTCGGTGTAGATGATCAGCGTGACGAGGTTCCCCTGCGTCAGCGCGTCCGCGGCCAGGGTCGCCGTCCCGGCCGCGAGTGCCGTCCGCGGGGCGGTACGGCGCAGCAGCTCCAGCCCCGCCATCAGCACGAGCGGCGGCAGGACCGCCCAACGGCCCGCCCAGAGCACCTGGGCGGAGTCCCCGGGCCGCATCCCGAGCCCGATGCCCCACAGGGCCAGGCCGCCGAGCAGCCCGGCGAGGGCGGCCCACACGTCGTGGCGGTGCGGTCGGGGGAGTCGTACGGCCATGGGCACCATCCAACACGGTGCGCGCACCCGGCGCCTGATGCCGGGGAACGGTCCCGGACTGCATCTTTCGATGTACCGCGGGTTCGTCGGCGGCGACGACGAAACGGGCCGGTTCGCACGGAAGCCTGAAAGGGTGACCGAGAGGAGCGAACCGTGATCGTCGCCTTGATCGCCGCCTGCGAGATCGGCTTCTGGGTGCTGCTGGCCGCCGGACTGGCCTGCCGCTACCTGCTGAGGATGCCGCGCGCCGGCCTGGCGCTGCTGCTGTGCGAGCCGCTGCTGGAGGTCGTCCTGCTGGTCGCCACCGCGCTGGACCTGAAGAACGGCGCCGAGCCGAACTGGACGCACGGCCTGGCCGCGCTCTACATCGGCTACACCGTCGGCCACGGCCACCGCACGGTGAAGTGGCTCGACGGCCACGCCGCCCACCGGCTGGGCGGCGCCCCGAAACCGCTGGGTCCGCCGCGCTACGGCCTGGCCCGCGCCCGGCACGAGACCAGGGTGTGGCTGGGCACGCTGACGGCCGCCGCCGTGGCCACCGCGCTGCTCCAGGTCGCCATCTGGTACGTCGACGACGCGAGCCGCACCACCTCCCTGGAGAGCTGGCGCTCCACCGCCTGGCGCGCCGCCGGCATCCACGGACTGGTGACCCTGGCGTACTGGATCTGGCCGAAGAAGGCCCCGGCGGGGGAGCGGGAGACCGGGCCGAACGCCGGAAAGGAGCGTGTCGGCCGATGACGCGGGCGTCCGGGAATCTCCTCGCGGGGGCCGCCACGCTGGTGGCGGGCCTGGGGCTGTGGCTGTTCGCCGGGGAAGTGGACCTGCCGGTGGTCGACCCCGTCAAGGCGGGGGTGGTGATGATGTGTGCCGGCGGCGCCGAGGTCCTGCTGGGCCTGTACCGGGCCGTGCGCGCCTCGGCGGGGTCCCGGTAGGGCTCAGCGTTCCCCGCCCGGGACCCACAGCACGTCGCCGGTCTCCTTGTTCGCGATGCGGGCCAGGATGAACAGGAGGTCGGAGAGGCGGTTGAGGTAGGTCGCGGTGAGCGGGTTCATGGTCTCGCCGTGCGCCTCCAGCGCGGCCCAGGTGGAGCGCTCGGCCCGCCGCACCACCGTGCAGGCCTGGTGCAGCAGGGCCGCGCCCGCCGTCCCGCCCGGCAGGATGAAGGAGCGCAGCTTCTCCAGCCGCTCGTTGAAGCGGTCGCAGTCCGCCTCCAGCCGGTCGACGTAGAACTGCTCGACCCGCAGCGGCGGGAACTGCGGGTTCTCCACCACCGGCGTCGACAGGTCCGCGCCGACGTCGAACAGGTCGTTCTGGACGCGGGTGAGGACCTTGACGACCTCCTCCTCCAGTCCGCCCAGTGCGATCGCCGTGCCGATCACCGCGTTCGCCTCGTTGGCGTCGGCGTAGGCGGAGATGCGCAGATCGGTCTTGGGGACCCGGCTCATGTCGCCGAGGGCGGTGGTGCCCTTGTCGCCGGTCCGGGTGTAGATGCGCGTCAGGTTGACCATGCGGCCAATCTAGACGCTCGCTTCGGAGGGGCGGCACTCCTGCCCGCGGGCACGCGGGTCACAGGGCGTGGAGACCTCGGCCCCGGCCGGTCCGTGAAGCGCCAACCGGCGTGAAGGGGCGAGGGATTACCGCTCCGGCCGCCGGGCCGGAATCCCGTCGGCTCCCGGCGCCGGGGGGATCGCCGGGGCCGTCGTGCGAGACGTGACAGGGGTCTCACTCCGTGAGACGTGAAACGCGTTACTAAGTCAGTCACAGGGGCCCTGACGCCCGCTAATGTCCGCTCCTGGAGAACAAGGACAGCGCGTATCAGGGGAGTCGCACAGTGGCACGCAAGCTCGCCGTCATCGGGGCCGGTCTCATGGGGTCCGGTATCGCCCAGGTCTCCGCCCAGGCGGGCTGGGACGTCGTCCTGCGCGACGTCACCGACGAGGCGCTCGCACGGGGCACCGACGGGATCAAGGCGTCGTACGACAAGTTCGTGAGCAAGGGCAAGCTGGAGGCGCACGACGCCGACGCCGCCCTCGCCCGGATCACCGCGACCACCGACCTGGACGCCTGCGCGGACGCGGACATCGTGGTCGAGGCCGTGTTCGAGAAGCTCGAGGTGAAGCACGAGATCTTCCGCACCCTCGACAAGATCGTGCGCGAGGACACCGTGCTCGCCTCCAACACCTCCGCCATCCCGATCACCAAGATCGCGGCCGTGACGGAGCGCCCGGAGCGGGTCGTCGGCACCCACTTCTTCTCGCCGGTGCCGATGATGCAGCTGTGCGAACTGGTCCGCGGCTACAAGACCAGCGACGAAACCCTCGCCAGGGCGCGGGAGTTCGCCGAGTCGGTCGGCAAGACCTGCATCGTCGTCAACCGCGACGTCGCCGGCTTCGTGACCACCCGTCTCATCTGCGCCCTCGTCGTCGAGGCCGCGAAGCTGTACGAGTCGGGCGTGGCGAGCGCCGAGGACATCGACCTGGCGTGCAAGCTGGGCTTCGGCCACGCCATGGGTCCGCTGGCCACCGCCGACCTCACCGGCGTGGACATCCTGCTGCACGCCACGAGCAACATCTACACCGAGTCGCAGGACGAGAAGTTCGCCGCTCCCGAGCTGATGCGCCGGATGGTTGACGCCGGTGACATCGGCCGCAAGAGCGGGCAGGGCTTCTACGAGCACTGACACCGCGCACCCGCCCCGGCGTGCATCACACGCCGGGGTGAATTCGGTATCGGTTCGCTTACAAGGAGCAACCTCCGGCACCCCCACGCAGTCAGAGGTTGCATCACCGGCATCAACAACCACCAACAACGCGGAGCACGAGAAGCACGCACCGGGGAGCGCATATGCACATCAGGGGCGACCACGTCGAGCTGGTCGTCGGGGGCCGCCTCGACGTCCGCAGCGCGGCGGACGCCCGTACGGTCCTGCACTCGGCCGTCGACGAGGGAGCCGGCGACCTGGTGCTGGACCTGTCCGAACTGGACTCCTGGGACGCCACCGGACTCGGCGTGATCATGGGGGCCCACCGGCGGGCCGGCCGCTGCGGCCGGCGGTTGGTGCTGCGCGGCGTCCCGCCGCAGATGCAGCGCCTGCTGGTGGCCACCCGCCTGCACCGGATCCTGGCGATCGAGGGAGGCATCGGGGTGGACACGCTGCCCCGTGTGTGAGGCCCGTACGAAGGGGAACCGGACGACCGACGCCACCCGGGCCGGTCTCGGTGGACCGTGTGACGTGCGCACAATCCTCACGAGACTGTGACGTCTCGGACGGCGTGGTACCCCGGACTGTCGTGGATACTGAGCGAAGGTTTAGGGTGCGGCTGCCCGCTGCCTCGCGACCCTCGAGCGGGCCCGGACCAGAAGCGACAGCGCAGTGTGCAGCAAGGCCGGGAGGGGCTCTGGGAACTGTCGGACTCGCGGCAGGCGGGAGTCCGACGACAGGACCCAGGCACACGACGCTTTTGGGGGGCTAGGACCTATGGACCCGAACAGCCGGGGACCCGAGGAGTACGGCCATGACGGTGACGGTCACGCGCCGCGCCAGCGCCCTCCCAGGGAATCCCTCACTTCCGACTTCGGACAGCACGCACCGGCGCTCGCCCGCACGGTGCAGCTCGTCTCCGGCGACTTCCTGCTCACCGTCAACCCCGTCGACGGCAGCGAGATCGAGCCCTGCCCGCCCGCCGAACGGCCCGCCCGCCCCGTCAAGCTGGACGAGGCGGGGCGCGCCGAGGTCGAGCGGGCCGCCAGGCCGGCCGCCCCGCCCGGACCGGCGCAGCCCGCGCTGCCGCTGCTGGCCCGTCAGGACGAGCGCGAGAAACTGATCCGGCTGCTCGCCCGCGGCCGCTCCGTACGCCTCACCGGCCCCGCCGGCTCCGGCCGCACCCGGCTGCTCGACGTCGTCGCCGAGGACTGCGCGGACCTCGCCCCCGACGGCGTCGTCCGGCTGAACGGCCACCGCCGCTCGGCCGACGACCTGCTGTACGACCTGTTCTACGCCGTCCACAACGCCCCGCTGCACCGCCCGGACCGGGACACAGTGGTCGACTGCGTCCGTGAGATCGGCGCCGTCGTCGTCCTCGACGACCTCGAGTTCGGCGGCGCCGCCCTCGACGAGCTGCTGGACGCCACGCCCGAGTGCGCCTTCCTGTTCGGCGCCACCCCGGACGTGCCCGGCCCGTCCGCCGACTCCGGCGTCGAGGAGGTCGTCCTCGGCGGGCTCGACCGCGCGGCCGGCCTCGAACTGCTGGAGCACGCCGTCGGCCGCCGCCTCACCGAGGACGAGCGGAACTGGGCCGGCGACCTCTGGTTCGAGTCCGAGGGCCTGCCGTTGCGCTTCGTCCAGGCCGGCGCCCTGCTGCGGCAGCGCGACCGGCTGCGGGCCGGCGCCGACGCCGTCGACGAGTTCGGCGTCTTCGAGGACGTCCGGCCCGACGCACCGCCGTACGACGCCGCCGACGAGGTGCCGCTGCCCTCGCTCGGCGAGGCCGCCGCCCCCGCTCCGCTGCTCGCCTCCCGGCTCAGCGCCTCCGCCCGCGCCACCCTGCGGTTCGCCGTCGCGCTCGGCGGCGAGGTGCCCCACCAGGCGCATCTGCCCGCCCTGGTGGGGGACACCCACGCCGACGCCGCGCTCGGCGAGCTGGCCGCCTGCGGACTGGTCTGTCCGGCCGGTTCCCGCTACCGGCTCGCCGCCGGGGTGCCGGCCCAGCTGGAGGCCGCCGGATACGCCGACGAGGCCGAGGCCCAGGCCCGTGCCGCCGCCCAGCACTACGCCTGGTGGGCCGGGCACCCCTCGGTGACTCCGGAGCGGGTGTGTGCCGAGGCCGACGCGGTGCTCACCGCGCTCGCCGTGCTGTCGCCGCTCACCACGGCCACCGCCGAGGGCGAGACGAGCACGGCCGTGCAGCTGGCCCGCGCCGCCGCGCCCGCGTTCGCCGCGGGCCTGCACTGGAGCGCCTGGGAAAAGGCGCTGCGGGCCGGTGCGGAGGCCGCCCGGCTCGCCGGGGACGTGCCGGAACAGGCCTACTTCCACCACGAGCTCGGCGTCCTCGCCCTGTGCGCCGGACAGCTCGACCGGTCGCGCGCCGAACTGGAGGCGTCCATCGGCCTGCGCGGCGCCCTCGCCGACAAGCGCGGCACCGTCGCCGGCCGCCGTGCGCTGGCCCTGGTCGCCGACCGCTCCGGAACCCCGCTGGTACTCGCGCCGACCGCGGGGGAGGAGGTGCCCGAGGCCCACGTCGAGGAGTCGGCCCCGCCGCCCCGTGGGGTGCCGACGGCCTTCCCGGACCTCCAGCCGCCCGCCGACAGCGCCCTGGTCATCCACCGCGCCGCGCCCGCGTCCACACCGCCGGGCAAGGCGGGCGGCGGGCTGAAGAGCCTGGCCCGGCGCAACCTCGTGGCGGCGGGCGCGGGCGCGCTGCTCGTCGCCGTGCTGGGCACCGTGGTCACCCTCGGCGCCACGTCGGACAACGACGCCGGCCGCCCGTCCGACAACGTCGGCGTCAACCCGTCCGCGAGCCAGGGCGTCGACGACGGCAGCCTGGACGCCGACCCGGCGGCCGAGGAGGGCGGCGGCGACACGGGCGAGGCCACCAGCCGGCCGACCGACCCGGGCCCGGACGGCACCCCGGGCACCTCCGACGACCCGACGCCGACGGCCACCGGGTCGGGCGAGCCGTCGGACGACGAGAGCGGTACGACGGAGCCGGGCGAGCCCTCGGGGTCGCCGTCGAAGTCCCCGAGCCCCAAGCCGACGAAGACCACCAGGCCGCCCACCTCCACGTCCCCCGACCCGACCGAGCCGGAGCCGACCGAGACCCAGCCGGACCCGGATCCGGAGCCGACCGAGACCCAGCCCACGCCGACGGAGGAGCCGTCCACCAGCACCTCGGCGAGCGGTCCGGCCTCGTCCTCCCCCGTGGAGACGAGCACCTCGGCGAGCGCCCCGCAGAGCTCCGGCGCGGGGACGCCGGGTGCGTCCGGCGGCTCGGAGACGGTGATCTGACACACCGGCACGCGTGGGGGCCGGGTTCCCTGCGGAACCCGGCCCCCACGGTTTGTCGCGGTGCCGCTCGGACCGTGTCAGAACAGCCGCAGCTTGTCGTCCTCGATGCCCCGCAGCGCGTCGTAGTCGAGGACCTGGCAGCCGATGCCCCGGTCCGTGGCGAGCACGCGGGCCTGCGGCTTGATCTCCTGGGCGGCGAAGATGCCGCGCACCGGGGCGAGATGGGGATCGCGGTTCAGCAGCTCCAGATAGCGCGTGAGCTGCTCCACGCCGTCGATCTCGCCGCGTCGCTTGATCTCCACCGCCACGGTCTGCCCCTCGGCGTCCCGGCACAGGATGTCGACGGGACCGATGGCGGTCATGTACTCGCGGCGGATGAGGGTGTAGCCCTCGCCGAGGGTCTCGATACGGTCGGCGAGCAGTTCCTGGAGGTGTGCTTCCACGCCGTCCTTGATCAGGCCGGGATCGACGCCCAGTTCGTGCGAGGAGTCGTGGAGGATCTCCTCCATCGTGATGATGAGTTTCTCGCCCGCCTTGTTGACGACGGTCCAGACGCCCTCTTCCTCGCCGGTGCCCTCCTTGAGGGTGCAGGGCGGCGACATCCAGTTCAGGGGCTTGTAGGCCCGGTCGTCGGCGTGGATCGAGACGCTGCCGTCCGCCTTGACCAGGATCAGACGGGGTGCCGGGGGCAGGTGCGCGGTGAGCCGCCCGGCGTAGTCCACGGAGCAGCGGGCAATGACGAGACGCATGGTCGGCAACGCTACTCGACCGGCCCGCCCCGGCGCGATTCGCCCTCATGACGGTCTCGTGAGCCCCATGAGGTGCGTCCTGTATCTCCTGGAAAACGCGTGTTCGACGGTGGCCGATTACCGGCCCACAGGAAGTTCCGCATCCGGGCAATCTCCTGGTGCCGTCACGGTCCGTTGCTTACGGTATTGAACGGGAGGTCGCGAGGTGTGTACGCAGCGTGCCCGATGTCGCGGGCTCCCATATCTGTCAGGCAACCCCTGCTCGTCGGGGGTGCGAGAGGAGAACCCATGTCGCTCGACGTCTCACCGGCCCTACTCGAACAGGCCGAGCGAGGCGAGGTCGACGAAGCTGCCTTCGTCGACTGCGTCCGGACCTCCCTGCCCTACGCGTGGGAGATGATCAGCTCCCTGGTGGCCCAGCTGAAGGTGGACGGCGGAGCCTTCGCCGACAACCAGACGCCCCCGCCGGACGAGCAGGCACGCGGTCAGCTGCTGCGTGCGCTAGCGAGTGACGCGATACGCGGCGCGCTGCAACGGCACTTCGGTGTTCGGCTGGCCTTCCAGAACTGTCACCGGGTGGCCGTGTTCCCGCTTGACTCCTCGGTCGACGAGACGCTGGCCCGTTTCACCTCGGTCCGCGGCCAGCTGCTGAACCAGTCGCCGGAACTGCGCGACTGCTGACGCGCCCCATCGTCCGCTTGCCGCTCCGTACGCGGGAGGTGCAGTTCGTACCGGGGCGGCAAGCCTGCGCGGAACCCCGGCTCGCTCAGCCGAGTTGGGGCAGCACCTCGGTCCCGAGCCGCCGTACGTTCTCCTCGGTCGCCGCCAGGTCGCCGGAACCCTCGACGAGCAGGGCGAAGCGGGAGATTCCGGTGCGTTCGCTGGTCGCGGCGAGCCGGTCGGCGCACAGCCGCGGGTCGCCCACCGGATGCAGCCCGCAGAGCAGTTCGGTGTACGCCAGCGGGTCGCGCATCCGCCGCTTCCGGCCGTCCACCGTGACATGCGCCGCAAGGCCCTGGCGCAGCCAGCCCGGCATCGCCTTCATCAGCGTCTCCACCGCGTCCGCGCGCCGGTCCGCGACCTGGCAGACACCGGCCGAGACGTGCGCGGCACGGTGGATCTCCCCGGCCGGCCGTCCGCACGCGCGCGCGTGCCGCCGCCACAGGGCGACCATCTCGGCCTTCTCCTCGTCCCCGACGTGCATCCCGAGCAGCATCGGCAGTCCGCGCTCGGCGGCCAGCCGTACGCTCGCCGGGGAGGTGCAGGCGACCACGACCTCGGGGCCCTCGGTCTCGGTGAGGGACTCCGACGGGCGCGGCACGACCGGGACCTCGCGGAAGGCGAAGCGTTCGCCGGCGGCCCCGACGGACGGCTCGCGCAGCCAGCGCACCAGCAGATCGAGTGATTCCGGGAACCCCTTCTCGTACGCCTCCAGGCCGGCCCCGAACACCTCCAGGTCGACCCACGGACCGCCGCGCCCGACCCCCAGCGAGAACCGGCCGCCGCTGGTGATGTGCAGCAGCGCGGCCTGCTCGCCGAGCGCCACGGGATGGGCGGTGGGCAGCACGCTCACCGCCGTACCGATCCGCAGGCGGCGGGTGCGGCCGAGCAGCAACGCGGCCAGGGTGACGGCCGACGGGCAGGTGCCGTACGGCACGAAGTGGTGCTCGGCCAGCCAGACCGTGTCGAGGCCCGCCTCCTCGGCCACCTCGGCCGAGCGGACCGCGCGGTGCAGCGCCTCACCCTCGCCCTGCCCGGGGAACTGGGCGGCCAACACGAAACTTCCAACGCGCATTGCTTTCCTGCTTCCTTGGCCCCGACGCGGAGCTCCCCCGCAGGGCATAACCGCCTGACACGTGCCGAGGACACGGCCGGGCGGGGGACTTTGCGGATTGTCTGCAGAATGAGCCGCTCGGAAGGGCCCCGCAGCGTCGTGAAGAGGACGTGTGACGATCGGTGGCGTACGCGTACCCCTGCGCGTGCCGCGTACGCTGGACGTGGCCCCTGCATCCTGTATAGCCCCGTGAGGTGTCCTGTGTCCCCGCGTCGCAACCGACCGAAGGGAGTCGGCCCGTCCGGCCTGAGCGCCGCGGACGACCGTTCCGGCCGCTACGGCGGCTGGCAGTCCACGGAGAGCTGGCAGGACGAGGAGTGGAGCGTACGGCACGTGGCGGGCGCCAGCGCCCGGGGCAAGGCCTACCGCTGCCCCGGCTGCGACCAGTTGATCCCGGACGGGGTGCCGCACGTGGTGGCGTGGCCGGAGCACTCGGGCGTCGACGAGCGCCGGCACTGGCACAAGGCGTGCTGGAACGCCAAGGACCGCCGCACCACGCGGGTGCAGCGGTCCCGTAACGCGCCGAGGTTCTGACCGGGGCCGAAAGCCCGTCAGACGTCCCGCTTCTCCAGCAGGGCGAAGGCGCCGCCCAGCGTCACGGCCGTGACACCGAGCATGATCCACAGCGGGTCCCAGCCGGACGGGCCGGACTCGCTCAGGGAGTTGGCGTAGAAGATGCTCATCTGGTTCGGGATGGAGTACTCGAACAGCGCCTGCTGAACGTCCTGCAGCGAGGACGAGAACATGAACAGCGCGATCACCAGCGGGGCGAGCACGGCACCGATCATGATGGTGATGGCGCCGGCCGAGTGCCGGATGATCGAGCCGACGGCCAGCGAGAGCGTGCCGAGCAGGGCGAGGTAGAGCGAGATGCCGACCGTGCCCTTCAGCCATTCCCCGCCCGAGGGGTCCTTCGCGCCACTGCCCTCCAGCAGCGCCACGTGCGCGAAGCCGACGAGCGTGGTGGACACCAGGGTCACCACGAAGGCGATCAGGAAGAAGACCACGGCCTTCGCCGTGAGGACCCGCGCGCGCGAGGGGCAGGCCACCGTCGTGGTGCGGATCATGCCGGTGCCGTACTCCGAGGCCGTGGTCAGCACGCCCAGCGTCATGATGCACATGCTGCCCAGCAGCAGTCCGAAGAAGCCCAGGGTCAGCGGGCTCTCCCCGCCCAGGTCGGCGTCCTGGCCGGCCACGATCAGGCCGGTCAGCAGGCCGATGCCGACGACGAGCAGCACGAACACGCCCAGCGTCCACATCGTGGAGCGCACCGACTTGATCTTCGTCCACTCGGAGGCGATCGCGTGCCCGAGGTGCGTGCGCACCACCGGGATCGGCGAGGTGTAACCGGGCGCCGCCTGCCATGCGGGTGCGGCGGTCTGCGGCATCGGGGGCTGGGGCGTGCTCATCGGGCGTCCTCGGGCTTGGTCACGTCGGAGGCGGTGGGGACGGTCGGGGGCGCGGCGGGCGGGGCGGCCGGTGCCTGCGGTGCCTGCGGTGCCTGGCCCTGCGGCGCCGGCTGCGCGTACGGGTTGGCCGCGGGGGCGCCCGGGGCGGCGTAGGGGCCCGCGGGGGCCTGCGGCGCGCCCTGCGGCACCGCGGAGGGCTGCCCGCCCTGCTGGGGCGGCGGCGGGGCGTACCAGCCGGGCTGGCCCTGACCCGGCACCGGCATCGGCGGCTGCGCGCCGGGCGGCAGCGGCTGCTGGAGCCCCGCCTTCTGGTCGGCGGTCGAGCGGTAGTCGACGGCGCCCTGCGTCATCCGCATGTACGCCTCCTCCAGCGAGGCCTGGTGCGGCGACAGCTCCCACAGCCGGACGTCGGCGTCGTGGGCGATGTCGCTGATGCGCGGCAGCGGCAGTCCCGTCACCCGCAGCGCGCCGTCCTGCTCGGGCAGGACGTGGCCGCCGGCCTCGGTGATCGCGGCGGACAGCTTCTCGCGCTGCTGCGGCTCGGTGTCGGGCGTGCGCACGCGCGCGAAGTCGGCGGAGTTGGCGGAGATGAAGTCCTTCACGCTCATGTCGGCGAGCAGTTGCCCGCGCCCGATGACGATGAGGTGGTCGGCGGTGAGCGCCATCTCGCTCATCAGGTGCGAGGAGACGAACACCGTACGGCCCTCGGCGGCCAGCGCCTTCATCAGGTTGCGCACCCAGAGGATGCCCTCGGGGTCGAGGCCGTTGACGGGCTCGTCGAACAGCAGCACCTGCGGGTCGCCGAGCAGCGCGGCGGCGATGCCGAGCCGCTGGCCCATGCCCAGCGAGAAGCCCTTCGACCGCCGGCCGGCCACGTCGTGCAGGCCGACCACGCCCAGCACCTCGTCCACGCGGCGGGCCGGGATGCCGGAGAGCTGGGCCAGGGACAGCAGGTGGTTGCGGGCGGACCGGCCGCCGTGCACCGCCTTGGCGTCCAGCAGCGCGCCGACCTGGCGGGGGGCGTTGGGCAGCTTGCGGTACGGGTAGCCGCCGATCGTGACATGGCCCGCGGTGGGGTTGTCCAGGCCGAGGATCATCCGCATCGTCGTCGACTTGCCGGATCCGTTGGGGCCCAGGAAGCCGGTGACGGCGCCGGGCCGCACCTGGAAGGACAGGTTGTACACAGCGGTCTTGTCGCCGTAGCGCTTGGTCAGGCCGACTGCCTCGATCATGCTCCGCACCCATCGAAAGGTTCAGGACAGCGGGGCACACGCCCCCGTAAGGGTTAGGAGGATATCCAGACGCTGACGGTTCCGCTCAAGGCGAGGCGAAAACCGGTTCCGGCCGGTCCTGCACTACGCGTCGCGCCGCTTCAGCAGCACGTAGCCGCCGAGGAGCGCGGCGATCACCCACAGCACCATGATCCCGAGGCCGCCCCAGGGCCCGTACGGGGTGTCGTCGCCGACCGGCGGGACCACCTGCATGATCCTGCTGCCGGCCTGGTCGGGCAGGAAGCGGCCGACCTCCTTCGTCGCCTCGACGTAGCCCAGGATGCTGGAGATCAGGAAGAAGAACGGCACCAGGACGCCCAGCGACAGCATCGGCGAGCGCAGCATCGTGGCGACGCCCATCGAGAACACCGCGATCAGGGTCATGTAGAGGCCGCCGCCGATGACCGCGCGCAGCACCCCGTCGTCCCCGAGGGACGCCCGGTGCTCGCCGAGCATCGCCTGGCCCAGGAAGAACGCGGCGAAGCTGGTGGCCAGGGAGACCACGAGCGCGAGCGCGGTGGCGACCGCCAGCTTGCCGAACAGGAACGTGCCGCGCTGCGGCACCGCCGCCAGCGAGGCGCGGATCATGCCGGTGCTGTACTCGTTCGACACCACCAGCACCCCGAACACGACCATCGCGAGCTGACCGAGGCTCATCCCGGCGAAGCTGATGAACGTCGGGTCGAAGGAGAGCCGGTCCCGCGCGCTCATCCCGTCGAACTCGCTCCTCGACAGCGCCGAGATGAGCATGCCGAGCGCGATGGTGACGACCACCGCCAGGGAGAGGGTCCACACCGTGGACGCCACCGACCGGATCTTGGTCCACTCGGACCGGACGACCTGCGCAGCCGCCATGCTCAGCTCCTCTTCCAGTCGTCGCCCCACTGCTGCCGGGGGACGGGCGCGTCGGAGTGGGCGTGGTACTCCACCGACTCCGCGGTCAACCGCATGAACGCCTCCTCCAGGGAGGCCTGCTGCGGGCTCAGCTCGTGCAGCACCAGCTGGTGCCGGGCCGCCAGCTCACCGATGTGCTCGGCCTTGCCGCCGTCCACCTCCAGCGCCCCGTTCCCGCTCTCCACGGCGGTGATCCCGGCCCGGTGCAGCACGTCCAGCAGCCGCTCCCGCTGCGGGCTGCGGATCCGTACGTACGAGCGGGAGTTGCGCTCGATGAAGTCGGCCATGGAGGTGTCGGCGAGCAGCCGGCCCTGGCCGATGACGACGAGGTGGTCGGCGGTGAGGGCCATCTCGCTCATCAGGTGGGAGGAGACGAAGACGGTGCGGCCCTGGGCGGCGAGCGATTTCATCAGGGTGCGGATCCAGTGGATGCCCTCGGGGTCGAGGCCGTTGACCGGCTCGTCGAACATCAGGATCCGGGGGTCGCCGAGCAGCGCGGCGGCGATGCCGAGCCGCTGGCCCATGCCCATCGAGAAGCCCTTGGTCTTCTTCTTCGCGACCGCCGTCAGCCCGACCGTGTCCAGCACCTCGCGCACCCGGGTGGTCGGGATGCCGTTGCTCTGCGCGAGGCACAGCAGGTGGTTGTAGGCGCTGCGCCCGCCGTGCCAGGCCTTGGCCTCCAGCAGGGCGCCGATGTACTTGAGCGGGTCCTTGAGCTGGTCGTAGCGCCTGCCGTCGATGCGGACGTCCCCGGCGGTGGGCCGGTCCAGGCCCAGCACCATCCGCATGGTGGTCGACTTGCCCGCGCCGTTGGGGCCGAGGAAACCCGTGACGATGCCCGGTCTGACCGTGAAGGTCAGGTTGTTGACCGCCACCTTCTCGCCGTACCGCTTGGTCAGCCCCTCGAGCTCGATCATGCGGCCACGCTAAAACGGGACAAAGCCCTCTGCCACCTCAGCGGCAGAGGGCTTCACCGATGTTCGCTCGTCGTATCCCGGGACGTTACCGGGACTGCTGGGCCGGCACCCCGCGGGAGATCGGCTCGTCCTCGGTGGAGGGCGTGCCGGTCGCGGCCACCGCGGCGCCCGTGAGCGTGGCGAGCATCTCGCGGACGTTCGTCAGCTGGGCGTTGATGGAGTCGCGGCGGTTGGTCAGCGCCGCGAGCTCGCGCTCCGATTCCGAACGGATCCGGTCGGCCTTGGCGTTGGCGTCGGCCACGATGTCCTCGGCCTGGCGCTGCGCGGTCTCCACCGTCTGGCGGGCCCGGCGCTCGGCGTCGGTGCGCAGCTTCTCGGCCTCCAGGCGGAGCTGCTCCGCGCGGTGCTCGATCTCGGCGAGGCGCTTCTCGGCCTTGGCCTGACGGGACGCCAGGTCGCGCTCGGACTGCTCGCGGCGCTTGGCGAGGTTCGTCTCGAAGTCGGCGGCGGCCTGCGCGGCCTTGGCGCGGGTCTCCTCGAAGAGGGCGTCCGCCTCCTCCCGCTTGGACTGCGCGT
>NZ_JAPSKQ010000141.1 GCF_031181555.1 Streptomyces sp.
GACCCGTACGGCCGCACGATCCACTTCGGCATCCGCGAGCACGCCATGGCCGCGGAGATGAACGGCATCGCGCTGCACGGCAACACCCGGATCTACGGCGGCACCTTCCTGGTGTTCTCCGACTACATGCGCAACGCGGTGCGGCTGTCGGCGCTGATGCACCTGCCGGTGACGTACGTGTGGACGCACGACTCCATCGGTCTGGGCGAGGACGGCCCGACCCACCAGCCGGTCGAGCACCTGGCCTCGCTGCGCGCGATCCCGGGCCTGAACGTCGTCCGCCCGGCGGACGCGAACGAGACCGCGATCGCCTGGCGCGAGATCCTCAAGCGCTGGACGAAGGAGTTCGGCAAGGGCACCCCGCACGGTCTGGCCCTCACCCGCCAGGGCGTGCCGACGTACGAGCCGAACGAGGGCGCGGCGCGCGGCGGCTACGTCATGTTCGAGGCCGACGGCGGTGAACCCCAGGTCATCCTGATCGCGACCGGTTCCGAGGTGCACGTCGCCGTCGAGGCGCGCGAGCGGCTCCAGGCCGACGGTGTGCCGACGCGCGTGGTGTCCATGCCGTCGGTGGAGTGGTTCGAGGAGCAGGACCAGGGGTACCGGGACAGCGTCCTGCCGCCGTCCGTGAAGGCTCGCGTGGCGGTCGAGGCCGGCATCGGTCTCACCTGGCACAAGTACGTGGGGGACGCCGGCCGCATCGTGTCCCTGGAGCACTTCGGCGCGTCGGCGGACGGCAAGGTGCTGTTCAAGGAGTTCGGCTTCACCGCCGAGAACGTGGCCGCCGTCGCCCGGGAATCGATCGCCGCGGCCCAGCGCTGACGCTCGTATACGACACGTAGGAGATGGAATTTCCATGACAGACGCACTCAAGCGCCTCTCCGAGGAGGGCGTCGCGATCTGGCTGGACGACCTGTCGCGCCAGCGGATCACGTCCGGCAACCTCGCCGAGCTGATCGACCAGCAGCACGTCGTGGGCGTCACCACCAACCCGACGATCTTCCAGAAGGCGATCTCCGAGGGCCACGGCTACGACCAGCAGCTCTCCGACCTCGCCGCCCGCAAGGTCACGGTCGAAGAGGCCATCCGGATGATCACCACGGCGGACGTCCGCGACGCCGCCGACATCCTGCGCCCGGTCTTCGACGCCACCGACGGCCGGGACGGCCGGGTCTCGATCGAGGTCGACCCGCGTCTGGCCCACGACACCAAGGCGACGGTCGCCGAGGCCAAGCAGCTGGCCTGGCTGGTGGACCGGCCCAACACCCTCATCAAGATCCCGGCGACCGAGGCCGGCATCCCGGCCATCGCCGAGACCATCGGCCTGGGCATCAGCGTCAACGTGACGCTGATCTTCTCCCTGGAGCGCTACCGCAAGGTCATGGACGCGTTCCTCACCGGCCTGGAGAAGGCCAGGGAGCGCGGCCTGGACCTGTCGAAGATCCACTCCGTGGCGTCCTTCTTCGTCTCCCGCGTGGACACCGAGATCGACAAGCGGATCGACGCGCTCGGCACCGACGAGGCCAAGGCGCTGCGCGGCAGGGCCGCCGTCGCCAACGCGCGCCTGGCCTACCAGGCGTACGAGGAGGTCTTCTCCTCGGACCGCTGGAGCGCGCTGGAGCGCGAGGGCGCCAACAAGCAGCGTCCGCTGTGGGCCTCCACCGGTGTGAAGGACAAGGCGTACAAGGACACCATGTACGTCACCGAGCTGGTCGCCCCCAACACGGTCAACACCATGCCGGAGGCCACCCTGCTGGCCACCGAGGACCACGGCGAGATCACCGGCAACACCGTCGCCGGGACCTACGAGCAGGCCCGCGCCGACCTCGACGCGGTGGAGAAGCTCGGCATCAAGTACGACGACGTGGTGCAGCTCCTGGAGGACGAGGGCGTCGAGAAGTTCGAGGCGTCCTGGAACGACCTTCTGAAGTCGACCGAGGCGGAGCTGCAGCGTCTCGCCCCCGCGGAGGGCTGACACGTTGTCCAGCAGCAACCCGCTGCGTGACCCCGCAGACCGACGGCTCCCGCGCATCGCGGGGCCGTCGGGCCTGGTCATCTTCGGCGTGACGGGCGACCTGTCGCGCAAGAAGCTCATGCCGGCCGTGTACGACCTCGCCAACCGGGGCCTGCTGCCGCCGGGCTTCTCGCTGGTCGGCTTCGCCCGCCGCGAGTGGGCGAACGAGGACTTCGCCCAGGAGGTCCACGACGCGGTCAAGGAGCACGCCCGCACCCCCTTCCGCGAGGAGGTCTGGCAGCAGCTCATCCAGGGCATGCGGTTCGTCCAGGGCACCTTCGACGACGACGAGTCCTTCGAGCGGCTGCGCGCCACGATCGAGGAGCTCGACAAGGCGCAGGGCACGGGCGGCAACTTCGCCTTCTACCTCTCGGTGCCGCCGCGTTCCTTCCCGGTGGTCATCCAGCAGCTGAAGAAGCACGGACTGGCCGACCAGAAGGACGGCTCCTGGCGGCGCGCGGTCATCGAGAAGCCGTTCGGCCACGACCTGAGGTCGGCCGAGGAGCTGAACGCGATCGTCCACGAGGTCTTCGCCCCGGACCAGGTCTTCCGCATCGACCACTACCTGGGCAAGGAGACCGTCCAGAACATCCTGGCGCTGCGCTTCGCCAACCAGCTGTTCGAGCCGATCTGGAACCGGTCCTACGTGGACCACGTGCAGATCACCATGGCCGAGGACATCGGCATCGGCGGCCGGGCCGGCTACTACGACGGCATCGGCGCCGCCCGCGACGTCATCCAGAACCACCTCCTCCAGCTGCTCGCGCTCACCGCGATGGAGGAGCCCGCCTCCTTCGACGCGGACGCGCTGGCCGCGGAGAAGACCAAGGTGCTCGGCGCCGTCCGGCTGCCGAAGGACCTGGGCCGGGACACCGTGCGCGCGCAGTACACGGCCGGCTGGCAGGGCGGCGCGAAGGTCATCGGCTACCTGGAGGAGGAGGGCATCGACCCCTCCTCGAAGACCGACACCTACGCGGCGATCAAGCTGGGCATCGACAACCGCCGCTGGGCGGGCGTCCCCTTCTACCTGCGCACCGGCAAGCGGCTGGGCCGCCGGGTCACCGAGATCGCGGTGGTCTTCCAGCGGGCCCCGCACTCCCCCTTCGACAGCACCGCCACCGAGGAACTGGGCTCCAACGCCATCGTGATCCGCGTCCAGCCGGACGAGGGCGTCACGGTGCGGTTCGGCTCCAAGGTGCCGGGCACGTCGATGGAGATCCGGGACGTGTCGATGGACTTCGCCTACGGCGAGTCGTTCACCGAGTCCAGCCCGGAGGCGTACGAACGGCTCATCCTCGACGTCCTGCTCGGCGACTCCAACCTCTTCCCGCGCACGGAGGAGGTCGAGCTGTCCTGGAAGATCCTCGACCCGATCGAGGAGTACTGGGACGGCAACGGCAAGCCGGCCCGGTACCCGGCCGGCACGTGGGGACCCGTCGAGGCGGACGAAATGCTCGAGCGAGACGGACGGAGCTGGCGCCGGCCATGAAGATAGACCTCACGGACACCACGGCCAGCAGGATCAACAAGGCGCTGGTGCAGGGCCGCCGGGCCATCGGCACCCCGGCCGTCGGCATGGTCCTGACGCTGGTCATCGTGACGGACGAGGAGAACGCCTACGACGCGCTGAAGGCGGCGGACGACGCCTCGCACGAGCATCCCTCGCGCACGCTCGTGGTGATCAAGCGCGTCTCCCGCTCGCCCCGCGACCGCACCCAGTCCCGCCTCGACGCCGAGGTGCGGGTGGGCGCGGACGCGGGCACCGGCGAGACGGTGGTGCTGCGGCTGTACGGCGAGGTCGTCGACCACGCCCAGTCGGTGGTGCTGCCGCTGCTGCTGCCGGACGCCCCGGTGGTGGTCTGGTGGCCGGTCAACGCACCGCTGGATCCGGCGAAGGATCCGCTGGGCGCGCTGGCCCAGCGCCGGGTGACCGACACCTACGCCTGCGAGGACCCGATCCGGGAGCTCACGGCCCGCGCCGACGCGTACACCCCGGGTGACACGGACCTGTCCTGGACCCGCATCACGCCGTGGCGTTCGATGCTGGCCGCGGCCCTGGACCAGGTCGCCTGCGAGGTGGTCGGCGTCGAGGTGGAGGGCGAGGAGTTCAACCCGAGCTGCGAGCTGCTGGCGATGTGGCTCGCGGACCGGCTGGACGTCCCCGTGAAGCGCTCGCTGTCGAGCGGCCCGGGGCTCACGGCGGTCCGCCTGGACACCGACTGCGGCCCGATCGTGCTGGACCGGGCCGACGGTTCGCTGGCCACGCTGTCCATCCAGGGTCAGCCCAAGCGTGCGGTGGCGCTCAAGCGCCGGGACACGGCGGAGCTGATCGCGGAGGAGCTGCGGCGCCTGGACCCGGACGACACCTACGCGTCGGCGCTGCGGTACGGCGTGGAGCGGCTGAAGCGGTCGGACACGTCGTCGGACGGGCCGGGAGAGCCGTCGGGCGAGCCGCCGGCCAAAGGAGAACCGGAGCGCGAGGCGGTCCCCGCGCCCGTCGAGTCGGTTGCGAAAGGTCCCGCGGACCGGGCGACGGCGCAGGCCCCGGTGAAGAGGGCGGCGGCGAAGTGACCACGGCACCGCAGCTCGTCGTGCACCGCGACAAGGAGCTGATGGCCCAGGCCGCGGCGGCCCGGCTGATCACGAGGATCGTGGACGCCCAGGTGTCGCGGGGCTCGGCCTCCGTCGTCCTGACCGGTGGCCGCAACGGCAACGGCCTGCTGGCCGCGCTGGCGGCGACCCCGGCGCGGGACGCGATCGACTGGGGCCGGCTCGACCTGTGGTGGGGCGACGAGCGGTTCCTGCCGGAGGGCGACCCGGAGCGCAATGTCACCCAGGCCCGCCAGGCGCTGCTCGACGCGGTGCCGCTGGACCCGGAGCGCGTGCACGCCATGCCCGCGTCCGACGGGCCGCACGGCGGCGACGTGGACGCGGCGGCGGCCGCCTACGCGGAGGAGCTGGCCCGTGCGGCCGGTCCGGAGACCATGAGATCAGCGGCTGCCGCCGCGGGCGGGCCCGTCCCGACGTTCGACGTCCTGATGCTGGGCGTCGGCCCGGACACGCACGTGGCCTCCCTCTTCCCGGAGCTCCCGGCCGTCCGGGAGACGGAGCGCACGGTGGTCGGCGTGCACGGCGCGCCCAAGCCCCCGCCGACCCGGGTGACCCTCACCCTCCCGGCGATCCGCGCGGCCCGCGAGGTGTGGCTGCTGGCGGCCGGTGAGGACAAGGCCGAGGCGGCGGCGATCGCCCTGTCGGGCGCGGGCGAGATCCAGGCCCCGGCGGCGGGCGCGTACGGCCGTGCCCGCACCCTGTGGCTGCTGGACGCGGCGGCGGCGTCCCAGTTGCCGCGGTCGCTGTATCCGCCGGCGTCGGCGTGACGCACGCATGACACGCACGGACCCCCGCCTCGTCAGGAGGCGGGGGTCCGTGCGTGTGCGGGCGTCACTTCACCGAGCCCGCCATCACCCCCTGCACGAAGTGCCGCTGGAAGGCGAAGAACACGATCACCGGCACCACCAGCGACAGGAACGCACCCGGCGCCAGGACGTCGATGTTGCTGCCGAACTGCCGGATCTGCGACTGGAGCTGAACCGTCAGCGGCTGGGAGGAGCTGTCGGCGAAGAGCAGGGCGACCAGCATGTCGTTCCAGACCCACAGGAACTGGAAGATGGCGAGGCTGGCGATCGCCGGGCGGCCGACGGGAAGGACGAGCCGGGTGAAGATGCGCCATTCGCTGCCCCCGTCCATCCGGGCGGCCTCCAGCATCTCCTTGGGCATCTCGGCGAAGTAGTTCCGCAGCAGGAACACCGCGAACGGCAGCCCGTACGCCACGTGGAACAGCACGACACCGGGGATGGTGCCGAACAGGCCCAGCTGGCCGAAGAGTTTGGCCACCGGCAGCAGGCCGATCTGGACGGGGACGACCAGCAGCGCGACCACGACGAGGAAGATCGGCTCGCGTCCGGGGAAGTCCAGCCAGGCGAAGGCGTATCCGGCGAGTGCCGCGACGACCACGACCAGGACGGTCGTCGGCACCGAGATCAGCACGGTGTTCCAGAACGCCTGGGTGATACCCGTGTTCTCCAGCAGTGCCGCGTAGTTGTCGAAGGACAGCTGCCCGGGGCTGGTGAACACGGTCCACCAGCCGCCCTCGGCGGTGTCCTCGGCGGACCGCAGCGAGGACAGGAACAGACCGGCCAGCGGGGTCATCCAGACCAGGCCGATCACGACCAGGAAGGCCTGCACCACCGCGCTGCTCAGGCCGCGCCGGACCGCGTTCATCGCTGACTCCTTCGGAAACGGCGGACGTTGAAGACCATGGCCGGGATGACCAGGAGCAGGAGCAGCACACCGAGCGCGCTGCCGAGCCCCTGGTTGTTGCCGCCGCCGAACGACACCAGCCACATCTGCGTCGCGAGCACGGTCGCGTCCTCCTGAACGGGCCCGGGCGCGATGATGTAGACGAGGTCGAAGACCTTCATCACGTTGATCACCAGGGTCACGAAGACGACGGTGAGGACGGGCGCGAGCAGCGGGACCGTGATGCGGCGGAAGATCTGCCACTCGTTGGCGCCGTCCATCCGCGCCGCCTCCAGCGCGTCCCGGGGCAGGGTGGACAGGCCGGCCCCGATCAGCACCATCGCGAAGCCGGTCCAGATCCACAGGTACGCGCCGATGATCGCCGGTGTGACGAGGGCCGGTCCGAGCCAGGAGATGCCCTCGTAGGGCGGCGCGAAGTTGGCGGCGGGCAGCCTCACCGCGTACGAGCCGCTCTCCAGGCCGGTGAAGCGGAACGAGCCGTCGGCCGCGGTCGTCGTGCTCGCGACCGTCCTCCCGTCGCGGACCGCCTCGACCTTCATGCCGGGCAGTCCGCTCTCCCGCCGGTCGACCACCCCCGGCT
Organism: Streptomyces sp.; assembly: GCF_031181555.1. Taxonomy (GTDB): domain Bacteria; phylum Actinomycetota; class Actinomycetes; order Streptomycetales; family Streptomycetaceae; genus Streptomyces; species Streptomyces fimbriatus. The sequence goes on from NZ_JAPSKQ010000141.1 coordinate 6,915, forward strand.
CCCCTCCTCCGCCGGGGGTGAAGTCGAGGTACACGACGCCGCGCACCTCGTCGGCGCCGGCCGTGCGCGAGGCCGCCGCGTGGGCGGGTTCGGCGTCGCCCGGCAGGTCCTTGGGGGCGACGCCGACCAGGCCCAGCGCCGCCGTGCCGCCGGGTGAGACGCCCGCGCCGGTGACGTACGAGCCGTCCGCCTCCTTGGTCAGGCCCGCGCCGTCCCGGGCGCGGGCGGCCGGGTAGGAGGAGGTGCCCTTGAAGGCGTCGTGGACGGTGACCGCGGCGGCGTTCAGGACGCCCTTGTCCGGGTCCTGGTCGTAGGCGAGCCGGAAGATGATCCCGGCGGCCAGGAAGGACACCGCCATCGGCATGAACAGCAGCAGCTTGAAGGCGGTGGCCCAGCGGACCTTCTCCACCAGCACCGCGAGGATCAGTCCCAGGCCGGTGAGCAGGGTGGGGGCGACGACGACCCAGATCGCGGTGTTCCGGATGGCCTTGAGGGTGGTCGGGTCGCGGAACATCTCGGCGTAGTTCTCGCCGCCCACGAACTCGTTCCCGGAGGCGTCGAAGAGGCTGCGGCCCACGGAGAACAGCACGGGGTACACCACCAGCGCGCCCAGCAGGAGCAGCGCGGGGAGCACGAACAGCAGGGCGATGACCCGCCCCCGGCGGCGCAGGCGCCGGCCGCGCGCGCCGTCGGGTTGCGCGGGCGCCGGGGGGCTCGCCTCTTTCACCAGTGTGGCGGTCATGGCCGTCAGTTCCCGTACGCCTTGGCCGCGGCGTCCTCGAGCTCGGCCGCGGTCTTCTCGGGGTCGGACGGGTCGCGCAGGAAGTCCTGGAGGATCTTCCACTCGCCGGCGCCCTTGGTGCCGCCGAAGGCGGCCGGGGCCTGGTCGGACATGTCGAAGCGGACCGAGTCGCCGGCCGCGATCAGGGACTCGGCGGTGGCCCGGGTGACGTCGTCGCCGTAGGAGGCGAGGTCGAGCTCCTTGTTCGGGGAGAGGAAGCCGCCCGCCTCGGCCCACACGGCGGCGGCCTCGGGGGTGGCCAGGTACTCCAGGAGCGCCATGCCGGCCTTGGCGTTCTTGCCGTCCTTGAGCACCACGGCCGCGTCGCCGCCGCTGACCACGGGCGCCTTGCCGGAGCCGACCGGCGGGAAGGGGAAGAAGTTCGCGTCGGTGCCGATGGTCTTCCCGAACTGGTCCTTGGCGACGCCCGCGACGAAGTCGCCCTCGTAGACCATGGCGGCCTCGGCCTTGGGCCCGAAGACCTTCTCCACCGAGCCGGGGAAGTCGGTGTTGAGTGCCTCCTTCCGGCCGCCCGCGACGAGCTGCTCGTCCTTGAAGAGCTTGCCGAGCGTGGTGAGCGCCTCGACCACCGTCGGGTCGGTCCACTTGATCTCGTGCGCGGCGAGGGCGTCGTACTTCTCGGGTCCGGCCTGGGAGAGGTAGACGTTCTCGAACCAGTCGGTGAGCGTCCAGCCGTCCTGTCCGGCGACGGAGAAGGCGGCGAGACCGGAGTCGGAGATCGTCCGCCCGTCCTTCAGCATCGCGTCGTACGTCTTCGGCGGGGTGACGCCGGCCTGTTCGAGGGCCTCGGGGCTGTACCAGACGGTCGACTTGTGGGCGGCCTTGAAGTACAGGCCGTACAGGGTGCCGTCGACGCTGCCGTAGTCCTGCCACACCTGGGCGAAGTTGGTGCCCACGGTGGACCGGACCTTCTTGTCCAGCGGCTTGAGCCAGCCCTTCTCGGCGAACTGCTTGAGCACGCCGACCTGCGGGACCATCACGACGTCGGGGGCGTTGCCGCCCTCGATCTTGCTGCCGACGACGGTGGAGACGTTGTCGCCGGTGGACACGAACTGCGTCTTGGCGCCGGTCTTCTCGGTGAAGGCGTCCAGCACCTTCTGGAAGTTCTTCTGCTCGCTGCCGGACCAGACACCGGCGACGGTGACGGTCTGGCCGCTGAGCGCCTGGTCGCCGCCGCCGGCCGTGACGGGGTCGCCGCTGCCGCAGGCGGTCGCGCCGACGGCGAGGACGAGGGCGGTGCATCCGGTGAGCAGGGTGGTACGTCGTCGCATCATCGTTGATGTCCCTTCGGGGTACGGGAGTGGGCGGAGGTTCAGGAGCCGCTGATCCACCAGGCGGCGGTGGAGCCGGGGAGCACCCCGGGCGGGCACGGGCCGCTGGCGAGCAGCGGGGTGCCGGGGACCGGGGCGGGTACGGGGGCGGTGCCGAAGTTGACGGCGCACACGAGGTCGTCGCCGCGGACGAAGGCCAGCACGCCGGGCTGGGTGTCCAGCCAGCGCAGCGTGCCCTCGCCCAGCTGGGGCAGGGCGGCGCGCAGTTGCAGGCCGTCGCGGTACAGGTGCCAGAAGGAGCGGGTGTCGGCCAGCGCGCGGTCGGTGGCGTGCTCGGCGAACCACTCCGGCTGCGGCAGCCAGGGCCGGGCGCCCTCGGCACCCGAGGTGAAGCCGAACGGGGAGGCCTGTCCGGACCAGGGCAGCGGCACCCGGCAGCCGTCGCGGATCCGGGCGCGGCTGCCGGTGCGGCGGAAGATCGGGTCGGTGAGCACGTCGTCGGGCAGGTCGACGACCTCGGGCAGGCCCAGTTCCTCGCCCTGGTAGATGTAGGCGGCGCCGGGCAGTGCCAGCATCAGCAGCGCGGCGGCGCGGGCGCGGGCGGCGCCGAGCCCGCTGCCCTGGGGGGTGGGCTCGCCGTAGCGGGTGACGGTGCGGACCTGGTCGTGGTTGTTGAGGACCCAGGTGACGGTCGAGCCCGTGCCGGCTATGTCCTGCATGGCCTCGGAGATGACCTTGCGGAAGGCGTCGGCGTCCCAGGGGGCGCCGAGCAGGTCGAAGAAGAAGGCCTGGTGCAGCTCGTCGGGGCGGACGTACTTCGCGTGCTCGCGGGCGGTCGGCACGGAGACCTCGCCGACCAGGAGGCGTTCGCGCCCGTCGCGGGCGGTGTACTCCTCGCACACCGCGCGCCAGTGCCGCCACACCTCGTGCACCTCGGGCTGGTTCCAGGCGAGCGGGTTGACCGAGTCGCGGGTGCGGGCGTCGGCCTCCGGGTCGGGCGAGTCGGGCAGCTCCGGGTGCTTGAACAGACCGGCGGCGACATCGATGCGGAAGCCGTCGACGCCCCGGTCCAGCCAGAACCGCAGGACGTGGTCGAAGTGGGCGGCGACCTCCGGGTCGCGCCAGTTCCAGTCCGGCTGCTCGGGCGTGAACATGTGCAGGTACCACTGGCCGGGCCGGCCGTCCGGCTCGGTGACGCGGGTCCAGGCGGGGCCGCCGAACATGGCGTGCCAGTTGTTGGGCGGCTCGGCGCCGCCCGGTCCGCGGCCGTCGGCGAAGTGGAAGCGGGCGCGCTCCGGGCTGCCGGGCGGCGCGGCGAGCGCCGCGCGGAACCAGGGGTGCTCGCTGGAGCAGTGGTTGGGGACGATGTCCAGCAGCACCTTGATGCCGAGCCGCCGGGCGGCACCCACCAGCAGGTCGAACTCGGTGAGGTCGCCGAAGACCGGGTCGACGTCGCAGTAGTCGGCCACGTCGTAACCGTGGTCGTGCTGCGGCGAGGGGTAGAAGGGGCTCAGCCAGATCCCGTCCACGCCGAGCTTCTTCAGGTACGGCAGGCCCGCCCTGACCCCGGCGAGATCGCCGATGCCGTCACCGGTGCTGTCCAGGAAGCTGCGGACGTACACCTGGTAGATCACTGCGTCGCGCCACCAGCGGTGGGTGTCGATGCGCTTGAGACTCACCCCGTCGACCTGTCTGTGCGTGCGGAGGCCCGGGACCCCAGGGAACCGGGCTGACGGTTATGCATGCATGTTAAGTAGGCGTGTCGCGAGGGTGTCAACGAACGTACGCAACCTACCCGGGAGTTGACTCGGATAAATGCACCCTTATCGGGTCACTCCAGGCAGAGATGAGACGTCCGCGTTACTTAACAGGTAACTAGGGAGATCTCTGCGAGGGCTACCGAGAGGAGACGGCGGCGAGTTCGCGCGCCAGTCGTCGCACCGCGGCCTCGGGCGTCTGCCGTCCGGTCATCGCGTCGTGCACGACGGCCTGCACGACCAGGCTCACCTGGTCGTAGTGCGGGCTCTTGGGGCGCGGGGCGGCGGCGAGCACGCTCTCGCGCAGGGTCGGCAGGTACGGGAACCGCCGGACCAGTCCGGGATCGTCGTACAGCGCGGCCCGCACCGGCGGCAGCGCGCCGCGCGTGAGGACCTGGCGCTGGACGCGTTCGCTGGTGAGGTACGCGATCAGGCGCGCGGCGGAGTCGGGGTGCCGGGCATGGCTGCTGACGGCCAGGTTGGAGCCGCCGAGGACGCTGGTTCCCGGGCCGTCCGGTCCGGGCAGCGGTACGGCGCCGACCCGGCCGGCGACCTTCGAGCCCGGGGCGGTGGCGGCGACGTAGGCGTAGGGCCAGTTGCGCAGGAAGAGCAGCCGGCCGTCCTGGAAGGCCTGCTTGGACTCCTCCTCCTTGTAGGTCAGCGCCTCCTTCGGGATCCAGCCCTCGCGGACCCCGCGCGCCAGGAAGCCGATGCCCTCCCTGGCCGCCCGGGAGTTCACGGTGACGCGCTCGCCCTCGTCGCCGAGGATGGTGCCGCCGGCCGAGTAGACGGCCTCGGCCGCGTTGACGGTCAGGCCCTCGTAGGGCAGGAACTGGCCCGCGTAGCCGTCGAGGCCGTGCCTGGGGGCGAGGGTCCTCGCGGCCCGCTCCAGCTCGGCCCAGGTGCGCGGCGGCGGGACGCCCTCCTCGGCGAGGACGTCCTTGCGGTACAGGAGCAGCCCGGCGTTGGTGACGTACGGGACGGCGTAGAGCCGGCCGTCGTAGGTCGCCGTGTTCACGACCCGGGGCAGGAAGGTGCCGAGCGGGAAGCGGTCGCGGGGCAGCGGGCGGATCCAGCCGGCGGCGGCGAACTCCGAGGTCCAGCTGACGTCGATGTTGAGCACGTCGAACCGGCCGCGCTCGGCGCCGCGCAGGTCGGTGATCATCTGCGCGCGGGTCTCGTCGGCCGAGTCGGGCAGCTCGACGAGGGTGACCCTCTCTTCGGGATGGGTGCGGTTCCAGCCCTCGAGGACGGAGCCGAGATAGCCGGTGAGGTCGCCGGCGGTGGCCAGGGTGAGCGGGCCGCGACCGTCCGCGTCGGCCTCGCCGGCCCGCGCGCCGGAGGCGACGTAACCGGCCAGGACCACGACCAGGACAAGGAGGCCCCTACCCGCGGCACGGATCCACCGCATAGGTTCCTCCCTGTACACCGGCACCCGGGCACCCTCGTCCGGGAGTCAGAGGCCATGTATACCTGTTAGGTATGGGCGATACTAGGGCCTGCGGCACATTACCCAGGTTGCGAGGAGGAGAGCACGAGTGCGGCTGCCCCTCCTGGCCCTGCTCGCGCGCGGCGCGGCCCACGGCTACGAGCTCAAGCAGGACCTTGAGCAACTGCTGGGCTCCGCGTACCCTCAGCCGAACGTCGGCCAGATCTACGTCACCCTCGGCCGCCTCGAGAGATCGGGACTGATCGAGGGCGAGGACGTCGAGCAGTCGAGCCGGCCCAACAAGAAGGTCTACCACCTCACCGACGCCGGGCGGGAGGCGCTGCGCGCCTGGTACGAGGAGACGGCGGACGAGCCGCGGGTGCGGGACGAGTTCTTCATGAAGCTGGCCCTGGCTCCGCGGACCGGTCTCGCCGACCAGATCGCCCTGATCAACAAGCAGCGGCGCCAGTACCTCAACACCATGCGGCAGTTGTCGAAGCTGGCCGCCGCCGAAGACCGGGACAACCGCATCGCCCATCTGCTGATCGAGGGCGCGATGCTGCACCTGCAGGCCGACCTCGACTGGCTGGAGCGGTGCCAGGAAGAGCTGGAGGAGCTGGAGTGAGCGAGAGCACCGCTCCCGTGCTGCGCGCCGAAGGCCTGGTCAAGACGCACCACGGCGAGGGCGCCCCGGCGCACGCCGTGCGCGGGGTCGATCTGTGCGTGGCGCGCGGCGAGTTCGTCGCGATCACCGGCCCGTCCGGCGCGGGCAAGTCGACGCTGCTGCATCTGCTCGGCGGACTGCAGCGGCCGGACGCGGGCAGCATCTGGCTGGACGGCGAGTGCACCGACGGCTACGGCGAGGCCCGGTGGGCGGTGGAGCGCCGCAGGCGGATCGGGATCGTCTTCCAGTTCTTCAACCTCGTCTCCGACCTGTCGGTCGCCGACAACGTGGAACTGCCCGCCCTGCTCGCCGGGGTGCCGCCGCGGAAGGCCCGCGCCGAACGCGAGGCGCTGCTGGCCGAGCTGGGGCTCGCGGGCAAGGAGCGGAGCATGCCGGGCGAGCTGTCCGGCGGTGAGCAGCAGCGGGTCGCGCTGGCCCGGGCGCTGGTCAACCATCCGCCGCTGCTGCTGGCCGACGAGCCCGCGGGCAGCCTGGACAGCAAGGGCACCCGCGAGGTGATGCGGCTGCTGTCCCGCTTCCACCAGCGCGGTCAGACGATCCTGCTGGTCACGCACGACGCCCGGCTGGCGAGCGCCGCGGACCGGGTGATCAGCTTCTTCGACGGGCGGATCGCCGACGACGCGGAACTCGACGGCGGCCCACCGCCGCGCCGGACCGGGATATCGGGTGTGCTGGAGCTCAAGGACTGACCTGCCGTGACCGACCTGACGTTCCACGACCGCCCCGCGCCGAGGGGCTGAGGCCGGTGCGGGCGACCCTGCGCTGGGCGCACTCCGATCTGCGCACGCACCGCGGCGAGGCGCTGTTCCTGGTCCTCGCCACCGCGGGCATCGTCGCGTCCCTGCTGCTGGCCACGGCCCTGTTCGGGTACGCGACCAATCCCTGGCAGCGCGTCTTCGCACAGGCGCACGGCGCGCACGTGACGCTGCACACCACCGCCTCCGCCGACGCCGGGAAGCTGGCCGGCCTGGACGGCGTGGACTCCGTCGCCGGGCCCTACCCCACCGCCCCCCTCACCCTCGCCTCGCGCGGCAGCCGCGCCGCCGTCGAACTGCGCGGCACCGCCGAGCGCCCCGGCGTGGGCCGCCCGCTGATCACCTCCGGGCGCTGGCTGGACCCGGCCGCCCCCGACGGCGTGGTCCTGGAGAGCCGGCTCGCCGGCGCGCTGCTGGCGGCTCCCGGTGACACCCTCACCGTGCCCGGCACCGCGCGGAAACTGACCGTCGTCGGCGTCGCCGACAGTGCCGAGCCGCGCTACCGGCCCGGTGAGCGGCCGGGCCTGGTGTGGGCCCTGCCGTCGGCCGTGCCGGACCCGGGCGGGCAGGTGATCGGGCTCAGGCTGACCGACCCCGGCGACACCGGCTACGCCGTGCAGCGGGCGGTGACCGTGCTGGGCGCCGGGGCGATCGGCGAGGTCGCCACCTGGCAGCAGGCGCGTGCCGAGGCCCAGGGCGACAACCGGCTGCTCGGCCAGGTGCTGGGCCTGTTCGGTCTGGGCGCGCTGATCGCCGCCGGGTTCGCCGTGCACGGGGCGATCGGCACCCGGATCCGGGGGCATCTGCGGGACATCTCCGTCCTCAAGGCGATCGGCTTCACGCCCGGCCAGGTCGTCCGCGTCTTCCTGGTCCAGCACCTGGTCTACGCCCTGCTGGGCGCCGTGGCCGCCGCGGTGCTCACCGAGGCCCTGGGCAGCGCGGTACCGGGGCGGCTCGGCGACGCGGTCGGCGTGTGGCAGGGGCTGCCCGGGCACACCGCGGCGCTGTTCGCGGTGCCGGTGGGGGCGGTGCTGTTCATCGGCGCGACCACCGGGCTCGCCGCCTGGCGGGCGGGCCGGGTGCCGCCGGTGCCGGTGCCGCGGCCGGCGGCTCCCCCGGCCGGCCGGCTGACGGGCGTGGCGCGGCGGGCGCTGGGATCACGGGTGCCGCCGGCGCTGGTGCTCGGCTGGCACAAGGCGTTCACGCGCCGCCCGCGGTCCCTGGGCGCGGTGGCCCGGCTGGCGCTGCCGCTGCTGCTGATCGTGGTGGCGATGAGCGCGTGGACCACCCTCGACCGCTTCCACAGCGCTCCCGAGCGGATGGGACTGCCGACCGCGCTCAGCGTCCGGGCCGACGCCGGGCTGGGCGAACGGGAGGTCCGCGCCCTGCTGGAGCGCGACCCCGGGGTCGCCGCCGCCTACCCGGGCGTGGAGGTGGCCGCCCTGGTGCCCGGCCAGACGGCCACCATCGCCCTGCGCGGTCTCGGCACCCACCGGGAGCCGTACCCGTTCACGCTGGCCGAGGGCCGTCCCGCGCGCGGCCCGGACGAGGCGGTGGCCGGGCAGGGGCTGCTCGACCTGCTGCACGTCCGGGTCGGTGACTGGGTGCGGGTGACCGTCGGCGACCGGCCGCAGATCCTGCACATCGTCGGCCGCAGCATCGAACCGGAGAACGCCGGCCGGGTCATCTCCACCTCGCTCGACACCCTGCGCGCCAACGACCCGGGCCTCGGGCCGACCCTCCACCAGCTCCGCCTGGCCCCCGGCACCGACCCGGAGGCGGTGGCCGGCCGGCTGACCGAGGCCGGGCGCGGCCACCTCGACGTGCACACCGTGACCAACCCGGCCGACGGGCTCTCCCCCCTGCGGGCGGTCGTCCTCGGGCTGATCGTGGTCCTCGCCCTGATCGGGCTGATCGAGCTGCTGACCGCGATCGGCGGCACGGTCCGCGAGGGCGAACGGGACCTGCTGGCGCTCAAGGCCATCGGGCTCTCCCCCCGGCAGATCACCGCGATCACGGTCACGGCCACCGCCGGTACGGCCCTCGCGGCCGTGCTCGTCGCCACGGCCCTGGGGCTGCCGCTGGCGCACTGGCTGATCGACGCCCAGGGCAGATCGAGCGGCATCGGTGCCGGGATCGCCCAGGGGCCCTCTCCCGTGCTCCTGCTGCTGCTCGGGGCGGCCGCCGTACTGGGTGCCGCCGCTCTCGCCGCCCTCCCGGCCGCCCGTGCGGCCCGCCGCCGCCTCGCGGACACGCTGAGCGCGGTCGCCTGAGCTCCCCGCGGGTCAGCCGCCGTAGGGGCCGTAGGGATGCTGCGGGGCGTAGGGATGCTGCGGGGCGTGGGGGTGCGGCCCGGCGCCGGGAGCCGGCACGCGGGGAGGCTGCGGCGGCGCGTAGGGGTTGCCGCCTCCCGCGGGCGGGTGCGGATGGCCGTAGGGGTTCCCCTGCGGCGGTACGTGCGGCAGTCCCGTCGGCGGCATCGGCGGGACGGGGCCCGGCAGGGGCGGAAGGCTCGCCGGGTGCGTGCCCAGCCGGACGCCGTAGCGCCGCTTCAGCCGGCCCGTCTCCAGCAGGGCGATGGCCGTGACCGTCACCGGGGCACCCAGGATGAAGACCACGCCCATGGTGAGGCTGAGCCCGTGCAGGTCCCCGGTGACGAGGTCCGGGACGGCCATCAGCCAGCTGGTCACCGTGGCGAGCAGCGCCGGCAGACAGCGGTGCACGGCGGCCGTGCCGAAGAAGTTGCCGGAGACCCGAACGGCCCCGTGGACCACGAAGACGAGCCCCCACATCATCGTCAGGCCCACCCCGATGACCACCAGTGGGTTCCCCGAGGCGTTCGTCGTCTGCACCATCAGGACGAGCGCGACGACGCAGCCGATGAACAGCAGGAGCAGCTTGAGGGAGTTGAGCAGCGGCACCCGCAACTGCCGTACGGTGCCGGTGCGCCGCCAGACGAGCAGCATCACGCCGACCGTCAGCGGGGTGAGGAACAGCAGGACGGCGGAGGCGGTCAGCGCGTTCTCCAGCAGCTCCGTGACGTCGAAACCGCCCTCGATGAAGGTGTAGACGCCGAGGGACGCGACCGCTCCGGCGATCACCCGGAAACGCTTGAGCCGCTCGATCGACGGATCGAGCGACTCGGGGATCCACGCGGGATGGAACACCGCCCGCGCGACCCGGTGCGGCTTCAGCAGGGACCGGATCGTGAGTGTGCCCCCGGTCCAACTTCCGTGCGTACGTGCCACTTCGTGCTCCCCCGAGCGTTCGCCGTGATGATCGCCGGGGATTCTACGGGAAGCGGACGGCGCTCTGCCGCCCGCTTTCCCGCGCCCTGCTCACTGCCGGCCGCGCAGCTCCCGGTAGGCCGCGACCAGTGCCTGGGTGGAGGCGTCCAGGCCGGGCACCCGGGCGCCCTCGGTGAGGGCGGGCTCGACGCGCTTGGCGAGCACCTTGCCCAGCTCCACGCCCCACTGGTCGAAGGAGTCGATGTTCCAGACCGCGCCCTGCACGAACACCTTGTGCTCGTAGAGGGCGACGAGCTGACCGAGCACGGACGGCGTCAGCTCGCGCGCGAGGATCGTGGTCGTGGGGTGGTTGCCCTTGAACGTCTTGTGCGGCACCAGTTCCTCCGGCACCCCTTCGCCGCGCACCTCGTCCGGGGTCTTGCCGAAGGCGAGGGCCTGGGTCTGGGCGAAGAAGTTGGCCATCAACAGGTCGTGCTGGTCCTTGAGTTCACCGCTCAGCTCGGCGACCGGCTCGGCGAAGCCGATGAAGTCCGCCGGGATC
>NZ_JAPSKQ010000142.1 GCF_031181555.1 Streptomyces sp.
GAGCTTCTCGGCGTACGGCTCGGAGTCGTCCTGCGGGTCGTAGCCGAGCGCACGCGCGGAGGTGAGGTCCCACCACAGGCGGGTGTTGGCGGAGGAGCCGTGCACGACGGTGTGGCCGACGTTCTCGGCGGTCAGGGCCGCGTGGAAGAGGCGGGCGCCGTCGGCCGGGCTCATCCACACCGAGAGCATGCGCACGCTGGTCGGCTCCGGGAAGCAGGAGCCGATGCGCACGGAGACGGTCTCCAGGCCGTGCTTGTCCCAGTACAGCTGGGCGAGGTCCTCGCCGAAGCACTTGGACAGGCCGTAGAAGGTGTCGGGGCGGCGCGGGGTGTCGACGGGGATGAGGGGGTCGTCGCCCCGCGGGCGAGGGGTGTAGCCGACGGCGTGGTTGGAGGAGGCGAAGACGATGCGGCCGACGCCCTCCTCGCGGGCGGCCTCGTAGAGGTGGTAGGTGCCCTCGATGTTCGCCTTGAGGATCTTCTCGAAGGGGGCTTCCAGGGAGATGCCCGCGAGGTGGATGATCGCATCGACCCCGCGGACCGCCTCGCGCACGGCCTCCCGGTCGGCGAGGTCCGCGACGATCGCGTCCGGCTCGCCCTCGACCGGACGCAGGTCGAGCAGGCGCAGCCGGTAGCCGTAGTCCGGGAGCAGGTCCCGCATCAGGGTGCCGAGTCCGCCGGCGGCGCCGGTGAGCAGAACGGTGCGGGGAGCGGGCATCCTCGGGTCTCCTTGCGTCGCCGGCCGTGCGCGCGAGCAGGTGCGAACGTGCACATGGGCGCACGGCATTCATATGCGTGGACACGCTAAGGAGGCGGGGCGCGGCCCGTCAAGTGTTCCGCGTCTCGCCGCGGAACGGAAGAATCCGCTGGTGTGTGGCGGGTGGCCGGGCTTGACCGGCGTCCTGGGGGCGGCTTAGCGTGAAGCGGTTCATGAATATAGACGCCAATCAAGAATATGGACTTGGGAGAGCTCGTGACGTCAGCCCCTCTCGCCGCCCGACTCGGTGTCCCCAGCGGGCCGCTGTTCTTCCCGGTCACCGCGTACGGGGCCGACGGCGCCGTCGACCTCGACACCTACCGGGTCCACGTACGGCGCGGGGTGGAGGCGGGGGCCGCCGCCGTGTTCGCCTGCTGCGGCACCGGGGAGTTCCACGCGCTGGCGCCCGAGGAGTTCGAGAGGTGCGTGGCGGCCGCCGTCGAGGCCGCCGAGGGACGCGTCCCGGTCGTCGCGGGCGCCGGCTACGGCACCGCCCTCGCCGTCCGCTACGCGCACCTCGCCGAGCGGGCCGGGGCCGACGGACTGCTCGCCATGCCGCCGTACCTGGTCCGGGCCGCGCAGGAGGGACTGCTGCGGCACTACCGGGAGCTGGCCGCGGCGACCTCCCTGCCCGTGATCGTCTACCAGCGCGACAACGCCGTCCTCACCCCCGACAGCGCCGTCGAGCTGGCCCGCACGGACGGGATCATCGGCCTCAAGGACGGCCACGGCGACCTCGACCTCGTGCAGCGGACCGTCAGCGCCGTGCGCACCGAGGCCCCCGGCGACTTCCTCTACTTCAACGGGCTGCCCACCGCCGAACTGACCCAGCCCGCCTACCGCGGCATCGGCATCACCCTCTACTCGTCCGCGGTGTTCTGCTTCGCCCCCGAGATCGCCCTCGCCTGCCACACGGCCTTCCGCACCGGCGACGAGGCCACCGTCCACCGTCTGCTGGACGGCTTCTACCGGCCCTTCGCCGAACTGCGCGCCCGGGGCCGCGGCTACGCCGTCTCCCTCGTCAAGGCCGGCGTACGCCTGCGCGGGCTGGACGTCGGGGAGGTGCGGCCGCCGCTGCACGAGCCGGCGGGGGATCATGTCAAGCAGCTCGCTCAGCTGATCGAGCGGGGACACGCGCTCCTCGAGGAGGACATGTGAAGGCGTCGGCATTCGTCTACCCCTGGGACGTCAACGGGGACCCGGAGGCACCCGCGCGGATCGCCGCGCTCGGCACCGCACAGGTGACGCTCGCCTCCGCCTACCACTCCACGCGCGCGCTGACCCCCCGCCACCCGCGCCACCGCATCGTCACCGCCGAGTACGCGGCGGTGCTCTACCCGCCCGGCGACCGCTGGTCCGGCCGCACCCTCGGCCCGTACCCGGCGGGCGGCTGGGCCCCCGGCGACGCCTTCGGCGAGGCCGCCGCCGCGCTCGCCGACGCGGGCCTGGAGGTGCACACCTGGGTGGTGCTCGCGCACAACTCCCGCCTCGGAGCCGAGCATCCGGGCACCTCGGTGGTCAACGCCTACGGGGACCGCTACCCCTGGGCGCCGTGCATCGCGCAGCCCGCCACGCGCGCGTACCTGACCGGCCTCGCCGCCGAGGCGGCGGTACGGCCCGGGGCGCGCGGCACCGAGCTGGAGTCGCTCGGCTGGTACGGCCTGGCCCATCTGCACGCCCACGACAAGACCGCCGGCGTCGGCCTCGGGGACGCCGGGCAGTACCTGATGTCCCTGTGCTTCTGCCCGGTCTGCCGGGAGGGCTACGGGGCTCAGGGCCTGGACGCCGACGAGCTCGCCGCCGCGGTGCGCACCGCGCTGGAACCGGTGTGGCGGGGGGCGCCCTCCGACGGGGGCTGGACGGGGATCGAGAAACTCCTCGGCGAGGCGACGGCGAACGCCACGCGCGCGTGGCGCGACGAAACGGCCCGTACGCTCCAGGAGGCGGCGGTCCGGGCGGTGCGGGACGCGGCCCCCGAGGGCTTCCAGGTGCTGCTGCACGCGGACCCGGTGCCGTACCACTGCGGCGCCAACGCCGGCGTCGACCCCGCGCACATCCTCGCCGTGGCCGACGGCGTGGTGGTGCCCTGCACCGGGGACCCCGGCCTGCTGACGCCGTTCGCGCGGGAAGGCCGCGAGGAGGCCGTCCTCGCCGCCAACTTCACCGTGGTGTCCGGCATGGGCGGCAGCCCCGGCACCCTCGCGGCGGACGCGGCCGAGGCACGCCGGCTCGGCGCGACGGAACTGCGGCTGTATCACGCCGGGTTGGCGTCGGACGGGGACCTGGAGGCGGTGCGCTCGGCGCTCGCCGCGCTCTGAAGCAGCGCCACCGCCACCGCCGACAGCGCGACCCCCGAGGCGACCAGCAGCAGCCGGTGGTCGAGCAGGTCGGCCAGGGCCGCGCCGACCGCCAGCCCGAGCACGTTCGGCGTGAACACCAGCGTGTTGGCGGTGGCGGTGACCCGGCCCAGCAGCGGTCCGGGCGTCTCGCGCTGCACGGCGGTCGGCACGGCGATCAGCACGGCGGGCAGCCCCGCCCCGATCGCCGCGCTGCACGCCCACGCCAGCGGATCGTCCGGTACCGCGCGCAGCGCCACCGCGGCGGCCAGCAGGACGATGCCGTACGCCGCGAAGCGCCGTTCGCCCAGGCGGCGCAGGGCGGGGCCGGAGAGCAGGCCGATGACCACCGAGCCCGCGCCCTGGACCGCGTACAGCACACCGGCGTACGCGGGGGAGTGGCCCAGGGCGTCGACGACGGCGTAGACCAGCGACCCGCTCAGCCCCGCGCACAGCATCGTGGCGCCGCCCGCCAGCACCAGCGGGCGCAGCACCGGATGTGACCACAGGTGACGGGCGCCCTCCGCGGTCCTCCGCTCCCGCCGGCCGCCGGCCGGCGGCCCGGGCCGTTCCTCCCGTACGCGCAGGAACGCGTACAGCACCACCGCGAGCAGGAAGGTGGCCGCGTCCAGAAGGACGACACCCGCCGCGCCGGACGCGGCGTACAGGCCCGCGCCCGCCAGCGGGGCCAGGAGCTTCATGCCCTCGTTGGCGGTCATCCGCAGTCCGTTGAAATCGCCGAGCAGGGACCGGTCCACGGCGCCGGCGATCAGCGCCGACTCGGCCGCGTCATGCACGACGCCCGCCGCGCCGTACACGAACAGCACCGCGTACAGCAGCCACACACCGCTCGGCGAGCCGACGGTGAGGAGGACCGGCAGGAGCCCGGCCATGAGCAGGCTCACGCCGATCAGCAGCGGTTTGCGGCGGACGCGATCGGCGAGCGTGCCCAGCAGCGGGCCGGCCAGGGCGGGCGCCCACATCGCCAGCATGCACAGCGCGGCCAGCCCGTCCGACCCGGTGAGGTCCTTGACCCACACTCCGCAGGCGAGCCACAGCGCGGACGTGCCGAAGCCCGACACCACCACCCCGGCGAGGCAGAGCCCCGCGTTCCGGTTGCGCACCACGCGCACCAGGGCCCGGGCCGGCCCACCCGTCCGGCTCGTTCTGTTCGTCGTCATGCCGGTCATCGTGGGACTGAGGACCACCCGCGCGGATCGGGCGGATGCCGTAGAGGAGGAGCGGGCGGACGATGAGTTCCGGGCGCCCGATCGGTCCACCTCCCAGGAGCGGGAGCGGACACACGACCCCGCACGGGCACGGCCATGAGGAGCAGCCGATGAACGACATCCCCCTCGACCTCGGACCGCAGGCGCGGATCGTGGCGCGCCTCGTCGAGGGCGTCACCGACGAGCAGCTGACGGACGGGACGCCCTGCCCGGAACACGCGGTGCGCAACCTGCTGGGCCACCTCGCCGGACTGGCCGTCGCCTTCCGCGACGCCGGGCGCAAGGATCTCGGCGTCACCACCGACACCAACCCGGACGCCGCCGTGCCGGACATCGGTCCCGGCTGGCGCGAGGAACTGCCCGAGGTGCTCGACGAACTCGCCGGCGCGTGGCGGGACCCGGCCGCCTGGAGCGGCATGACCCGGGCCGGGGGCGTGGACCTGCCGGGCGCGGCCGCCGGTGCCGTAGCCGTCGACGAACTGGTGATCCACGGCTGGGACCTGGCCCGTGCCACCGGCCAGGACTACGAGCCCGACCCCGCCGCGCTCCGGATGTCGTACGACTTCCTCACCGCGACCGCCGAGGACCCGGACCGGGGCGGCGGCATCTTCGGCCCGGTCGTCCCCGTCCCGGCCGGCGCCCCGCTGCTGGACCGGGCGGTCGGGCTGAGCGGCCGGGACCCGGGCTGGACCCGGCCCGCGTGAAGCACGCGCGCGGGCGGCGCGAAAACACGTGGGCGGCCCGGAGGGGGGCCACGTAGCCTCCCCGCATGTCCCTCACTCTCACCGTCCTCGGCACCGCCTCCCCGCACCCGGGTCCGGACCGCCCCTGCTCCGGGTACCTGCTGCGCGGCGGCGGCGCCGAGGTGTGGGTGGACGCCGGGACCGGGACGTTCGCGGAGTTGCAGCGGCACACCGATCCGGCGCGGATCAGCGCCGTGTGGATCTCGCACCTGCACGCGGACCACAGCGCCGATCTGCTCGCGGCGTTCTACGGTCTCGCCTACGGCGGGCTCACCCCTCCCGCGCCGATACCCGTCTACGCGCCGACCGGCTGCGCACGGCGCCTGGCGGGGTTCCTCGGCCGCCCGGACGCCGGCTTCCTGAGCGGGATCCTCGACGTCCGGCCGCTGTACGACGGGCACGTCGCCCGCCACGGCGACCTGATCCTCACCGCCCGCACCGTCGTACACGACGTCGAGGCCTACGGGCTGCGCGCCGCGTGCGCGGGGAAGGTGTTCGCCTACTCCGGGGACAGCGGACCGTGCGCCGCCCTCACGGACCTCGCCCGCGACGCCGACCTGTTCCTCTGCGAGGCCGACATCGACGGGCGTCGCGACGGCGAACAGGTGCACCTGACGCCCGAGGACGCCGGGGCCACGGCCCGGGCGGCGGGCGTACGGGAGCTGCTCGTCACGCACGTCGGGCCCACGCTCACCCCCGAGGCGGCGACCGCCCGGGCCGCCGTCTCCTTCGGCGGCCCCACCGCCACCGCGCGGGAGGGCCGCACGCACCGCGTGTGAGCGGTCATCGCAAGTTCCTCTGTCAGAAGCATTGACGAAACATCGGGCCGCTCCTACGGTCAACCGCGTCGTACTTCGTACGTCATATATGAGACGCGATACGCGAGATCCGATACGCGAGATCCGAGAGGCGCGCATGACCTCTGTGCCCACCCCGATCCCCTCCCGCACGCAGTACGTGCTGGAGGAGATCAAACGCCGCATCCTCACCGGCCGGCTGACACCGGGCCAGGCCCTGGTCGAGACCGACCTCGCCGCACAGTTCGGGGTGTCCAAGACCCCGGTGCGCGAGGCGCTCAAGACCCTGGCCGGCACCGGTCTGGTCGTGATGAGCCAGTACAAGGGCGTCACGGTGCGCATGGTCGACGCGGACATGGCCCGCGAGGTCTACGACGTGCGGCTGCTCCTCGAACCCGAGGCCCTCAAGCGCGCCGTGAAGCGCGGTGCCTCCCTGGACGCCGCCCGCGAGGCGCTGACCCGGGCCGACGAGGCCGACGACACCGCCGAACGGTCGCTCGCCAACCGCGAGTTCCACCGCGCCCTCTACCTGCCGTGCGGCAATCCGCTGCTCGGCCGGATGCTCGACGAGGTCCGCGACCAGGCCGCCCTCGTCTCCGCCGTCGCCTGGGCCGCCGACCCCTCCTGGGAGCGGGAGGCCAGCGAGCACCGCGAGATCCTGCGGCTCGCCCTCGGCGGGGACGCCGACGGCGCGGCGCGCGCCCTGCACGCGCACATCGCGTCGTTCGTGCGGCGGGCGTTCCCCGAAGCGGGATTCGAGACCCCGGCGGCCCAGAACGCCCCGCAAGCCCAGGAAGCCCAGGAAGAGGACGGTCAGGCATGACAACGACGTTCGAGACCCAGCGGGCGGCCCTGGCCGACGTGGTGGCGATCCCGGTGACCCCGTTCGCCGAGGACGGCTCCGTCGACCCCGGCACCTACCGGGCCCTGCTGCGTCGTCTCCTCGACGGTGGCGTCACGACCCTCACCCCCAACGGCAACACCGGCGAGTTCTACGCCCTGACCCCCGAAGAGCGCCGTCTGGTCACCGAGTTGACCGTCGAGGAGTCCGGCGGGCGTGCGGTGGTCCTGGTCGGCGTGGGGCACGACGTGCCCACCGCCGTCGACTCCGCGCGGCACGCCCGCGACCTGGGCGCGCAGATGGTGATGGTGCACCAGCCCGTCCACCCCTACGTCTCGCAGAGCGGCTGGGTCGACTACCACCGCGCCATCGCCGAGGCCGTGCCCGAGCTGGGCGTCGTCCCGTACATCCGCAACGCGCAGCTCACCGGCGCCCGGCTCGCCGAACTCGCCGACGCCTGCCCCAACGTGATCGGCGTGAAGTACGCCGTGCCGGACGCCGCCCGGTTCGCGGCGTTCGCCCGGGACGCGGGGCTGGACCGGTTCGTGTGGGTCGCGGGGCTCGCCGAGCCGTACGCGCCCTCCTACTTCTCCGCCGGCGCCACCGGCTTCACCTCCGGCCTCGTCAACGTCGCCCCGGCCGTCTCGCTGAACATGATCGAGGCGCTGCGGGCGGGCGACTACCCGGCCGCCATGAAGGTGTGGGAGCAGATCCGCCGCTTCGAGGAACTGCGCGCCGCCAACGGCTCCGCCAACAACGTCACCGTCGTCAAGGAGGCCCTCGCCTCCCTCGGCCTGTGCCGCCGCGAGGTCCGCCCGCCGAGCAAGCCCCTGCCCGAGAGCGAGCGCGCCGAGGTCGCCGCCATCGCCGCCGGATGGTCCATATGAGCCACACGAACCAGCCGCGCAAGCGGCCCGAGGACCTGCGCAGCCACCAGTGGTACGGAACCGACGGACTGCGCTCCTTCAGCCACCGCGCCCGCACCCGCCAGCTCGGCTACCTGCCCGAGGAGCACCTGGGCAAGCCGGTCATCGCGATCCTCAACACCTGGTCCGACATCAACCCCTGCCACGTCCACCTGCGCGACCGCGCGCAGGCCGTGAAGCGCGGGGTGTGGCAGGCCGGCGGCTTCCCGCTGGAGTTCCCGGTCTCCACCCTCAGCGAGACCTTCCAGAAGCCGACCCCGATGCTCTACCGCAACCTCCTCGCCATGGAGACCGAGGAACTGCTGCGGTCCTACCCGGTCGACGGGGCCGTGCTGATGGGCGGCTGCGACAAGTCCACGCCCGCCCTGCTCATGGGCGCGGCCAGCGCCGATCTGCCCGCCGTCTTCGTGCCGGCCGGACCGATGCTCCCCGGCCACTGGCGGGGCGAGGTGCTCGGCTCGGGCACCGACATGTGGAAGTACTGGGACGACAAGCGGGCCGGCGTCATCGGCGACTGCGAGATGCAGGAGCTGGAGAGCGGCCTGGCCCGCTCGCCCGGTCACTGCATGACGATGGGGACGGCGTCCACGCTGACCGCCGCCGCCGAGGCCCTCGGCGTCACGGTCCCGGGCGCGTCCAGCATCCCGGCCGTCGACTCCGGGCACGACCGGATGGCCGCGAAGGCGGGCATGACGATCGTCGACCTGGTCCACAAGGACCGGAAGCTGAGCGACATCCTCACCGCGGAGGCGTTCGAGGACGCGGTGACGACCGTCCTCGGGCTCGGCGGCTCCACCAACGCCGTGATCCACCTGATCGCCATGGCCGGCCGCGCGGGCGTGAAGCTCACGCTCGACGACTTCGACCGCGTCGCCCGCACCGTCCCGGTGCTCGCCAACGTCCGGCCCGGCGGACGGACGTACCTGATGGAGGACTTCCACTTCGCGGGCGGTCTGCCCGGGTTCCTCTCCCGGATCCCGGACCTGCTCCACCTGGAGAGGCCCACCGTCTCCCACGACACCCTGCGCGAGCAGATCGCCGGCGCGCAGGTGCACAACGACGACGTCATCCGGCCCCGCGACAACCCGGTCGCGGACGAGGGCGGGGTCGCCGTCCTGCGCGGCAACCTCTGCCCGGACGGCGCCGTCATCAAGCACATCTCCGCCGAACCGCACCTGCTGAAGCACACCGGTCCCGCCGTCGTCTTCGACGACTACAAGGAGATGCAGCGCACCATCAACGACCCGGCGCTGAACATCACCGCCGACCACGTGCTGGTGCTGCGCAACGCCGGTCCCAAGGGCGGTCCGGGCATGCCCGAGTACGGGATGCTGCCGCTGCCCGACTACCTGCTCAAGCAGGGCGTGCGGGACATGGTGCGGATCTCCGACGCCCGCATGAGCGGCACGAGTTACGGCGCGTGCGTGCTGCACGTGGCGCCCGAGTCGTACGTCGGCGGACCGCTGGCCCTGGTGCGCACCGGGGACTCGATCACCCTCGACGTCGAGAACCGGATCCTCCGGCTCAACGTCGACGACGAGGAGCTGGAGCGCCGCAGGGCGCGGTGGACGCCGCCGCCCGTGCGCTACGAGCGCGGCTACGGCGCGCTCTACCACGACCAGATCACCCAGGCCGACACCGGCTGCGACTTCGAGTTCCTCGCCCGGCCGGGCGAGGTGCAGGACCCCTACGCGGGCTGAACCACCCCCCGCCCGGACCCCGCACACCTACGAAGAAAGCGCTTCACCCGCTCACGCACGACACAGCACGACGTACCGAGAAACGGAGAACAGTCATGGCCCAAGCCGCAGCCGTGGCGAAACCGCCCGCGCCACCCCGGCGGCGCCGTGCCTCCGCCACGCCCCGCAGGCTCCCCTATCTGCTGATCGCGCCGGCCGCCCTGCTCATGCTGGGGTTCATCGCCTATCCGGTGATCAGCGTCTTCTACTACAGCCTACAGGAGTACAATCCCACCAAACCGTGGCGGAACGGCTACGCGGGCTTCGACAATTTCGTCCACATCTTCACCGAGGACCCGCTGTTCTGGGACACGCTGGTCTTCAGCGCCAAGTGGGTCTTCGTCGAGGTCGGCCTCCAGCTGCTGTTCGGACTCGCGCTGGCCCTCATCGTCAACCAGACCTTCGTCGGCCGGGGCCTCGGCCGGGCCCTCGTCTTCTCCCCGTGGGCCGTCTCCGGCGTACTGACCTCCGCGATCTGGGTGCTGCTCTACAACTCCCAGACGGGCATCACCCGTTACCTCGCGGACCTGGGCATCGGCGAGTACGGCGTCAGCTGGCTGTCGGACACCTCCACCGTCTTCCCGGCGGCGGTCGTCGCCGACCTGTGGCGCGGCGTCCCCTTCTTCGCGATCCTCATCCTCGCCGACCTCCAGTCCGTCTCCAAGGACCTCTACGAGGCCGCCGAGGTCGACGGGGCCAGCCGCATCAAGCAGTTCTGGCACATCACGCTGCCGCACCTGAAGGACGCCATCATCCTGTCCACGCTGCTGCGCGCGGTGTGGGAGTTCAACAACGTCGACCTGCTCTACACGCTGACCGGCGGCGGACCCGCGGGCGAGACCACGACACTGCCGCTGTACATCGCCAACACGTCGGTCGAGTCCCACAACTTCGGCTACGCGTCGGCCCTCACCACGGTCGCGTTCGTGATCCTGCTCTTCTGCTCGATGGTCTACCTGCGGCTGAGCAAGTTCGGAGGCGAAAGCAAGTGATCACCAAAGAGGCCGCCCCGGCCACCCCCGCCCCCGCGCCCGCCGCAGCCGAACCGCCCCGCCCGGTGAGGAAGAAGCACCGGGCCTGGGACGAGGCGCCCCGCTGGCAGATCTACCTCCCGCTGGGGATCTACCTGCTGTTCACGCTCATCCCCTTCTACTGGATCCTGCTCTTCGCGCTGCGACCGGCCGGCTCCACCTCGCTCGTGCCGTGGCCGATGACCTTCGAGCACTTCGAGAAGGTCTGGACGGACCGCAGCTTCGGCACCTTCTTCTACAACAGCGTGCTGGTCGGCGTCGCCACCCTGATCATGACGACCCTGGTCGCCCTGGCCGGCGGCTACGCCCTCGCCCGGTTCGACTTCAGGATCAAACGGGGCTTCATGCTCGCCCTGCTGTGCTCCCAGTTCGTGCCCGGCGCGCTGCTGCTGGTCCCGCTGTTCGAGATCTTCGCCGAACTGCAGATGATCAACTCCCTCGGCAGCGTCATCATCGCCGAGACGGTCTTCCAGCTGCCGCTGTCGATGATCCTGATCAGCAACTTCATCAAGAACGTGCCGTACTCCCTGGAGGAGGCCGCCTGGGTCGACGGGTGCAACCGGTTCAGGGCCTTCCGGGTGGTCGTCCTGCCGCTGCTGCGGCCCGGCCTGATCGCCGTCGGCTCCTTCGCCTTCGTCCACTCCTGGAACCACTTCCTGTTCGCCCTGATGTTCCTCAACAACCAGGAGAAGCAGACCATCCCGGTCGGCCTCAACACCCTGATGAGCGCGGACAGCGTCGACCTCGGCGCACTCGCCGCGGGCGGCATCATCGCGGCCGTCCCCGTCGTGGTCGTGTTCGCCTTCATCCAGAAGTGGCTGATCACCGGGTTCAGCGCGGGGGCGGTGAAGGGATGACCACACGTCGGACGGGACCCGGCGCGCCCCTCCCCGTCGTCCTCGCCGGCGCCCGCGGCCACGGCCGCTGGCACGTGGCGAACATCCGCCGCCTCCAGGCGGAGGGCCTCGTGCGGCTGGCCGGCATCTGCGAGCTGACGCCGCTCACCGAGGAGGAGTACGGCGGTGAACTCCCCGAGCAGTCCGCCGACTTCGGTGGTCTGCTGGAGTCCACCGGTGCCCGGATCGCGGTGATCTGCACACCGATCCCGACCCACACCGACCTCGCCCTCGCGGCGGCCGAGCGGGGCGTGCACCTCCTGCTGGAGAAGCCGCCGGCGCCGTCGTACGCCGAGTTCCGCCGGATGGCCGACGGGGTCGCCGCGGCCGGGGTCGCCTGCCAGATCGGCTTCCAGTCGCTGGGCTCGCACGCCGTGCCCGCGATCCGCGAGCTGGTCGCCGAGGGTGCCATCGGCCGGACCGTCGGGATCGGCGGGGCCGGGGCCTGGGTGCGCGACGAGGACTACTTCCGGCGGGCGCCCTGGGCGGGACGGCGGCGGCTGAACGGCGTCGACGTGATCGACGGCGCGCTCACCAACCCGCTCGCCCACGCCGTCGCCACCGCCCTCGCGCTCGGCGACAGCACCCGCGCCGAGGACGTCACCGGCATCGAGACCGAGCTGCTGCGCGCCCACGACATCGAGTCCGACGACACCTCCTGCGTCCGCGTCACCACCGCGCGGGGCGGACCGGTCACCGTCGCCGCGACGCTGTGCGCCGAGCGGGCCGACGACCCGTACGTCCTGGTGCACGGCACCAGCGGCCGCATCACCTTCTGGTACAAGCAGGACCGCGTGCTGCTCCAGCGCGCGGACCACGGCCCGGAAGAACTCGAGTTCGGCCGCACCGACCTGCTGGAGAACCTCGTCGCCCACCTCACCGACGGCACCCCCCTGCTGGTCACCCCCGAGGAGACGGGTGCCTTCATGAAGGTCGTCGAGGCGATCCGGCAGGCCCCCGACCCGGCCCCGCTGCCCGCCGGCACCTGGCACCGCGTCCCCGGCGAGAACCGCCGGGTCGTGCCCGGCATCGACGGACTCGTCGCGGCCGCCGCCGACACCCTGTCCCTCTACTCCGAGCTGGGCGCCCCCTGGACGCGGCCCGCCGAGCACCTGCCGAAAGAGGTGAGCACCCGATGAGCGGCAACGACTCCGTGGTCCTGCGCGTCGCGGGCCGGCCGGTCGGCCGGTACGTCACCCGGCCCGAGCTGCCGGCCCGGCTCTCCCCGCGCCCGTACCTGCACCCCGTCACCACCCTGGCCGGCACGGCGGTCACCGAGCTGAGCCCCGCCGACCACGCACACCACCTCGGCGTCGGTGTCGCCGTTCCCGACGTCGAGGGGCACAACTTCTGGGGCGGGCGCACCTTCGTCCGCGACCGGGGCCCGACCGAGCTGGACAACCACGGCTCCCAGCGGCACACCGCCTTCCAGCTGCGCGATCCCGACGGCTTCGTCCAGGAGCTGCGCTGGGTCGCCGCACCGGGCGAGCTGCTGCGCGAGCGCCGCACGGTCGCGGCCACCGAGCTCACCGACCGCGCCTGGGCGCTGGACCTCACCTTCTCCCTCACCAACGTCACCTCCGGCCCGCTCTCCCTCGGAAGCCCCGCCACCAACGGCCGCCCCGGCGCCGCGTACGGCGGCTTCTTCTGGCGGGCCCGCAAGGAGGAGACGGCACCGGACGTCTTCACCGCCGGCGCGGAGGGCGAGGGCGAGGTCCACGGCCGCCGCGCCGACTGGCTCGCCCTGGCCGGCTCCACCTGGACCCTGGTCTTCGCCGGGGCCACCGGACCGACCCGCCGCGACCCCTGGTTCGTGCGCACCGCCGAATACCCCGGAGTCGGCTCCTCCCTCGCCCACGACGCGCGGCTGCCGGTCCCGCCCGGCGAGACGGTGGTCCGCCGGATCGTCACCGTCGTCGCCGACGGCCGCCTCGGCCGGGACGAGGCCGCGGCCCTGGTCCGCAAGGCGGTGAGCCCGTGACCGCCGGACGGACGGACCCCACCTACCGCAACCCGGTCCTGAACGCCGACTGGTCCGACCCGGACGTGATCCGCGTCGGCGACGACTTCTACCTGACCGCCTCCAGCTTCGGCCGCGTCCCCGGACTGCCGCTGCTGCACTCCCGCGACCTGGTCAACTGGACCCTCGTCGGTCACGCGCTCGAACGCCTGGAACCCGAGGGCGGGTTCGCGGTGCCCCGGCACGACTGCGGGGTCTGGGCGCCGTCCCTGCGCCACCACGACGACCGGTTCTGGATCTTCTGGGGCGACCCCGACCAGGGCATCTTCCAGGTCAACGCCCCCGGGATCCGCGGCCCCTGGACCCGCCCGCACCTGGTGAAGGCCGGCAAGGGCCTGATCGACCCGTGCCCCCTGTGGGACGAGGAGACCGGCGAGGCCTACCTCGTGCACGCCTGGGCGAAGTCCCGCTCCGGGATCAAGAACCGCCTCACCGGCCACCGGATGCATCCCCACGGCACCGAGCTCCTCGACGAGGGCAAGGTGATCGTGGACGCGGACCGCATCCCCGGCTGGTTCACCCTGGAGGGCCCCAAGCTCTACCGGCACGACGGCTGGTTCTGGATCCTGGCGCCCGCCGGGGGAGTGGAGACCGGCTGGCAGGGCGCCTTCCGCTCGCGCGCGTTCTTCGGGCCGTACGAGGAGAAGGTCGTCCTGGAGCAGAAGGACACCGACGTCAACGGACCCCACCAGGGCGGCTGGGTGCGCACCCCGTCCGGCGAGGACTGGTTCCTGCACTTCCAGCAGCGCGGGGCGTACGGCAGGGTGGTCCACCTCCAGCCGATGCGCTGGGGGCCGGAAGGCTGGCCGGTGCTCGGGGACGACGGCGCCCCCGTCACCGAACACCGCCGCCCGGACCTGCCGCCGCAGCCACCCGCCGCGCCCGCCACCGACGACGACTTCCCCGGCGGACGCCACGGCCGCCAGTGGCAGTGGACCGCCAATCCCCGGGACGGCTGGACCACCCAGCACTCCGCCGACGGACTGCGGCTGACCTGTGTCCGCTCCGCCGACGCACACGACCTGCGCAAGCTGCCCAACGTGCTCACCCAGCGGCTGCCCGGCACCCCGTGCGCCGTCGAGGTGGAGCTGCGGCTGGACAGCGAGGAACCCGGGGCGCGGGCCGGCCTCGCGGTCCTCGGGGACGCGTACCGCTGGATCGGGCTCCAGCGGGGCGCGGACGGCACGGTGCACCTGGTGCACCGGTTCGCCGAGGCGGTCGCGGAGAAGGAACGGGACGCCGACCACCCCCGGCCCGCTCCCGGGGGCCGGGCCCGGCTGCGCGTCGAGATCGGGGCCGGGGCGCGCTGCCGCTTCTCGTACGACACCGGGGACGGCTTTCGCCCCTCCGGTCAGGTTTTCGCCGCCACCCCCTGGCGCTGGGTCGGTGCCCTGCTCGGCCTGGTCGCCCTCGCGCCCGCCGGTCAGGGACACGCCGGCGCGGCCACGTTCACGCGGTTCAGGATCAGGGCCTCGGCGCACGGCTGAGTGCCGCCGGACGACCGCGACAGACCCCCCACATCTTCATATCCCGCTCATATCCCGTTGGATCCAGAAGAAGAGAGCCGACCAATGAAGATCAGCAATCGCAGAAGCAGCACAGGCGGGCGCCGGGCACCGGCCGCCGTCGCCCTGGGGGCCGTGCTCGCCCTGACCGCCACCGCCTGCGGCGACGACGGCAGCGGAGCGGGCGGCGACAAGGGCGCCGAGGGCAGCGGCAAGGGCAAGATCGTCTTCTGGGACAACAACGGCGGTGTCCGCACCGACATCTGGAAGGAGGTCATCGCCGACTTCGAGAAGGCCAACCCGGACATCGACGTCGAGTACGTCGGCATCGCCGCCACCGAGTACCAGTCCAAGGTCGACACCGCCATCCAGGGCGGCGGGCTGCCGGACGTCGGCGGCGTCGGCGCCGCCATGCTCGCGGGCTTCGCCGCCCAGCAGGCGCTCGACCCGCTGGACGACCGCCTGGAGAAGTCCTCCCTGAACGGCAAGCTCAACAAGGACATGGTGGAGTCGCTGCGCGCCGCGGGCGGCGGCGACGACAAGCTGTACTCGATCCCGACGTCCGCGAACAACGGCGTGCTGTACTACCGCACCGACCTGTTCGAGAAGGCGGGGCTCCAGGAGCCGACCACCTGGGAGCGCTTCTACGAGGCGGCGGAGAAGCTCACGAACAAGAGCAAGAACGAGTTCGGCTACACCATCCGCGGCGGCGCCGGCTCCATCGCCCAGGCCCTGGACGCGATGTACGGCCAGTCCGGCATCACCACGTTCTGGGACTCCAGCGGCAAGAAGACCACGGTCAACGACCCGAAGAACGTCGAGGCCCTGGAGAAGTACGCGGGCCTGTTCAAGAAGGTCACTCCCGCGGCCGACCTGAACAACGACTTCACCAAGATGGTCGCGCAGTGGGACTCCGGCACGATCGGCATGCTCAACCACAACCTCGGGTCCTACCAGGACCACGTGAACGCGTTCGGCACCGAGAAGTTCCGCGGCATCCCGCAGCCCACCGGACCCGGCGGCAAGCGGGTCCAGGTCTCCAACCCGGTCGACGGGCTCGGCCTGTTCAAGAGCTCCAAGAACAAGGAGGCCGCCTGGAAGTTCATCGAGTACGCCACCTCGCACGAGGCGAACTCGAAGTTCAACGAGTCGGCCGGGCAGGTGCCGGCGAACACGGACGCCGCGAAGGACGCGTGGATCTCGAAGGCGGAGCCGACGAAGCTGGCCGCGGAGGCGCTGAGCGACGGGTCCACGACCATCGTGCAGCTGCCGTACTACCTGCCGGACTGGAACACGATCTCCAAGGCCGAGAACGAGCCGAACTTCCAGAAGGTGCTCAACGGGGACATGAGCGCGAAGGACTTCCTGGACACGCTGGCGGAGCAGCTGAACGAGGCCCAGGCGGAGTGGGACGAGCAGATGGGGTGAGCGCGTCCACGGATGCGCCGTGGGACGGCCCGTTCGCTTCGGACCGCGGGCCGTCCCTCCCCCCAGGAGTTGCCCGTCCCCCCTGCTGAAAGGCACAGCCTCGTGTCCCTGAGTCGCAGACAGGTCTCCTCGGCCGCACTCGCCGCCGTTCCCCTCGCCCTCGCCGTGGCCGGCACCGCACAGGCCGCCCCCGGTCGCCGCCCCCGCACCCTCTACATCGCCGGCGACTCCACCGCCGCCCGGAAGTACGCCGACGCCGCTCCCGAGACCGGGTGGGGCATGGCCCTGCCCTTCTTCCTCCGCCGGGACCTGGACGTCGCCAACCACGCCGTGAACGGGCGGAGTTCCAAGAGCTTCGTGGACGAGGGGCGGCTGGAGGCGATCCTCTCCGCCATCCGGCCCGGGGACTTCCTGCTGATCCAGTTCGCGCACAACGACGAGAAGACCGCCGACCCGAGCCGCTACACCGAACCCTGGTCGACGTATCAGCAGTACCTGCGGCTGTACGTCGACGGGGCGCGGGCCCGCGGGGCGCGGCCGGTGCTGGCGACCGCCGTCGAGCGGCGGCGGTTCGACGCGGACGGCGTCGCCGTGCCGAGCCACGGAGAGTACCCGGCGGCGATGCGGGCGCTGGCGCGCCGGGAGCAGGTGGCGCTGCTCGACATCCAGGCCCTGTCGCTGGCGCTGTGGCAGGAACTCGGAGCCGAGGAGACCAAGAAGTACTTCAACTGGACGCCTGCCGAGCAGGACAACACGCACTTCAATCCGCCGGGCGCGATCGCCGTGGCGCGGCTGGTCGCCCGGGAACTGCTGCGCACCCGGGTGCTCGCGCCGCGCGACGTGCGCCGGCTGGACGAGGACATCCCCGAGTCGTGGATCACCTGGCCGGAGGCCACCGCGTAACACCCCCTGCAATCCATCAAGGAGAGCCGCACCATGCACCGATCGAA
>NZ_JAPSKQ010000143.1 GCF_031181555.1 Streptomyces sp.
GGGATCCCCGTCGGACTCGCCACGGACGGCGCCGCATCCAACAACTCCCTCGACGTGTGGGAGTCGATGGCGCTCACCTCGTTGATCCAGAAGTCGACGGAGGGCGACCCCCGGTGGCTGACCTCCCGCCAGGCGCTGCACCACGCCACGCTGCAGAGCGCCCGGGCGGTCGGCCTCGGCGAGGACATCGGCAGCATCGCCCCCGGCCGCCGCGCCGACATCGTCCTCGTCGACCTCACCGGCCCGCACACCCGGCCGGTGCACGACCTCGCCGCGACGCTGGTGCACAGCGCCCGTGCCGCCGACGTCCGCACGACCGTCGTCGACGGCCGGGTCCTGATGCGCGACCGGCACCTGCTCACCCTCGACGTCCCGGCGGTGGTGCGCGAGCTGGAGGAACGGCTGCCCGCCCTCGTCGACCGGGGCCACGGTCGGCGCATCCAGGAGTACGGCACCTGACGCCGAAGGAATCTCACGGGCGGGCGATGAGTTCCGCTCCCTCCGGCAGTCACCTTCTGCGACGGGACCGTCGCACAGGAGGAACCATGTCGCTTCCGGAGATCGTCTCGCGCGCCCAGTGGCGCGCGGCGCGCGAGGAACTGCTGGTCAAGGAGAAGGCCGTCACCCGCGCGCGGGACGCTCTCAACGCCGAACGACGCCGGTTGCCCATGGTGGAGATCGACCGGGAGTACGTGTTCGAGGGCGGCGGGGGCACCTCCCCGCTCGAGCGGAGCCGAGGGCTCGGGGGAGGGAAGGCCACGCTGCTCGATCTGTTCGAGGGACGGCAGCAGCTCATCGTCCACCACTTCATGTTCGCCCCGGAGTGGGACGCCGGGTGCCGCGGCTGCTCGGCCTTCCTGGACCAGATCGGGCACCTCGCCCACCTGCACGCGCGCGGCACCACGTTCGCGGCCGTCTCCCGGGCGCCGTACACGAGGATCCTGCCGTTCAAGGCGCGGATGGGCTGGATCCTGCCGTGGTACTCCTCGCACCTCGGCGACTTCAACGAGGACTTCGAGGCGACCCTCGACCAGGAGGGCGAGCTCGTCGAGCGGCCCGGCCTCAGCTGCTTCCTGCGGGACGGCGACCGGGTCTTCCACACCTACTCGACGTACGGGCGCGGCCTCGACGGGCTCGGCTCGACCACCAGCCTGCTGGACCTCACCGCGCTCGGCCGGCAGGAGGAGTGGGAGGAACCCGAGGGGCGCGCGTCGGCTCTCGGGGTGCCTGTGGGAAGCGAGTGCGTCCGTCATCACGACGAGTACGACGACTGATACGGACAGTGGCGGATTGCTCCGAAAAGCTGAGAGCTCGCTCACGCTTGACGGTGAACGGGTGTCAACTACGTCTCAGTACCGTCACCGGACGAGGCGTCCGCCCCATGGTTGGCGTTTAACTCTACGAGTACAGCGCTACATGGAGGTGGCAGGGTGAACGGGCGAACGGTGCTCGAACGCTTTCCCGCAGGTGGGCCGCGTGGGTCCTGGCCGGCGGAGGAGTTCGCGCAGGCGCGGCGTCTGGAGGGCCTGCCCGCCGAGGTTGTCATGGACCTCGCGACCGACATGTTCCTGGTGATCGTACGGAGCGGCGACGGCGGTGACGCGACGGCGTGAGCCGGTTCGGCCCGCCTTCGGCGACGGCGCCTTCCCGGCCGGTGACGAGGAGGGTGCCCCGGTGAACTGTTCCGCCCGGAGCGCGTAGGGCCCCGTGCGGAGGCGGCCCGCGGCCGGCAGCTCGTCCGGCGCCCCGACTCCACCGGCCGGCCCGGTCGAGCACGTGCACCGGGTCCGCGCGATCCCCGGCCGCTGCCACTGCCCCGGACACCTGGTGGCCTCCACCGAGGCGCCGGGCCGGCAGGGTGTCCGGACCGCGCGGCGGATCCTCGACCACCGCCTCCGCGCGGGCCTCGGCGATCGACGCGGCCGGCCGGAGCCGGTCCGCGCCCGGTCCGCTCGCATCCGGTGACCGCGGCCCCGGGTCACCGGAGTCCTGTGTGCCTCCCGCCGCAGACCTCCCCGGATCGCGGTGTGCGGCGTTCCGGACGGCCGGAACGCCGGACGGCGTGGGAAGGGCGCCGGCCCGCCGGTTACGCGCTGATCGGGCGGGACCAGGTCGGCGTGGTGCCCGTCAGGCGGCACAGGGCGAGATAGAGAGGGATCGGCGGCGTGTAGGGGAGCGTGCCGTCGGGGCGGTGGATCAGGCCGGGCAGGTCCGGCAGGTCCGGGGCGTCGGGGAGGACGGCGCCGGTGGCGTAGCGCGCGGGGGCGGGCCACTCCATGGCGTAGTCCGAATCGGACGGGACCAGCCACCACCAGTGCGCCTCGTCGGCGTAGACGCAGCCCACCCGGGGCAGCCGGGGCAGCACCAGCGGGCCGAAGCGGGCGGGCACCGCCACCGCGTCGCAGCCCATCGGGGCCGTCATGCCGTCGGGCACCGGAAGCCGGCGGAGCGTCCCGGGAGCGTGGCGTCCGCGCTGGAGGCGGACCAGAGTGTTCAGGCTCAGCACCCGGGTACCGGACGTGCCCGTCACGTCCGTCCCCCGTCCCGGCGGTGCTGTGGCGGGGGCACGGCCAGGTTCTCCGCCGCGCGGTGCGGCCCGTCGGGCTCACCGTCGTCGCCGTCACCGTCGTCCGGGCCGTGGGGCGGTCCGGGCTTCGGGCGGGCACCCCAGCCCAGGTCGTTGCGGGGTTCCGCGGGATCGCGCGGGGTGTCGGTCTCGCGGGGCAGATCGGCCCAGACCAACAACCCGGGACCGTGCTCGTGGGCGCCCCACGAGTGGCACAGGGCGTCGACGAGGAGCAGGCCCCTGCCGTGCTCCTCCTCCGGCCGCTGCCGGGTGTTCGCCTGCGGCTGACCCGGCGCGCAGCCCTCGTCCCGTACGGCTATGCGCAGGAGATCGTCACCGTCGTGCAGCTCGCAGACTATGCGGCTGCTCGCCGTGTGCACGACGGCGTTGGTGACCAGTTCGGAGACGACCAGGGCCGCCGTGTCGCAGGTGTCCTCGCACACCGACCAGCCGGTCAGCCGCGCCCTCGTCAGACGTCTGGCCTGAGCGGGGGAACCCGGATGAGCGGCCAGTTCGAAACGGAACCGGCGCTCGGCAGCGGCCCCCGCGGGGTCGGCTTCCGAGGCGGCGCCGAGGCCGAGGGGGCCCGCGGCGGCGTCTGTTCCTAAGGGCGCGGACGGAATCACGCTTGCCACTATCGCCCCGCCGTGAACACTTGGCAAGTGTCACTCTGAAAAATGCAGAGTGCTGTGTGACGGTCTGGACGGCCGTGGCACACTGCTCGCAACAGCACCTCGCGCGGCGCCAGTTGAGATCGCCGAAGGTCTGTTCGAACCGGTGATCGGGCGGACGGATCCTCGGAGCGGGTCCTCGAATGGCGCCGCCGGGCTGTCCGGCAATTCTTTTTCGTGGAGGTGGAGCGTGAGCGAACCGCGGTCCGCGCCGACGGTCGGCCAGGTCGTCCTCGGCCGGCGCCTGCTGGACCTGCGGGAACGCGCGGGGCTCAAGCGGGAGGAAGCCGCCCGGATCCTCCGTGTCGCCCCCGCCACCGTCCGCCGCATGGAGATGGCCGAGGTCGCGCTGAAGATCCCGTACCTCCAGCTCCTGCTGAAGGCGTACGGCGTCTCCGACGACGAGGCCGACGCGTTCGTGCAGCTGGCGGAGGAGGCCAACCGGCCCGGCTGGTGGCAGCGCTTCCACGACATCCTGCCCGGCTGGTTCTCGATGTACGTCAGCCTGGAGGGCGCCGCCTCCCTCATCCGCAGCTACGAACCCCACTTCGTCCCCGGACTGCTCCAGACCGAGGACTACGCGCGCGGGGTGCTGCGCTCGGGTGCCATCGGGCAGACGCAGCCCGAGGACATCGAGCGCCACGTCGCCCTGCGCATGCAACGGCAGGAACTGCTCACCCGCGAGGACGCGCCCCGGCTGTGGGTCGTGATGGACGAGACCGCGCTGCGCCGCCCGGTCGGCGGCCCGGAGGTGATGCGTGCCCAGATCGACAAGCTGCTCGAGGTCACGAAGCTGCCCCACGTGACGTTGCAGGTCGCCCCGTTCGCCGGCGGGCCGCACCCCGGCACGTACGGACCGTTCGTGCTGTTCCGATTTGCCATGCCCGAACTGCCGGACATGGTCTACAGCGAGTACCTGACCGGCGCCGTCTACCTGGACGCGCGCTCCGAGGTGGCGACCCATCTCGAGGTCATGGACCGCATGGCGGCGCAGGCCGCTACGGCACATCGCACGAAGGAGATCCTCCGGGATCTCCGCAAGGAGCTGTGAATGGAACTCGTGGAGTCCCTGAAGTCCCTGCCCCAGCCGCGGGCCCGCACCGAGCGGATCTACAACGGCATGCCCGCGCGGGAGCTGGGCAGCGAGGGCTGGCACAAGCCGTGGAGCGGCGGCAACGGAGGCAACTGCCTGGAGGCGATGAAGCTCGACGACGGCCGGATCGCCGTACGGCAGTCCACCGACCCGGACGGACCGGCGCTCATCTACACCTCCGCCGAGATGACGGCCTTCATCGAGGGAGCGAAGGCGGGAGAGGCGGATTTCCTGCTGTCCTGAGGTCTGTTGTCCGTCCTGTCGTTTGTTCCCCCTGACTTGGCACTGAATTGACCACTAACAGTTGCAGAGACTTATGGAGTCCGTCATGACCGGGCAGCACCCCGTCGAGATCGACACGAGCAGGCCGCATCCCGCGCGGATGTACGACTGGTACCTCGGCGGCAAGGACAACTACCCGGTCGACGAGGCCATGGGCCGGCAGATGCTGGCCCTGGACCCGAGGGTGCCGGTGATGGCGCGGGTGAACCGGGCGTTCATGCACCGGGCCACGCGCTGGCTGGCCGGCCGGGGCGTACGTCAGTTCCTCGACATCGGCACCGGCATCCCCACCGAGCCCAACCTCCACCAGGTCGCCCAGCGGATCGCACCCGACGCGCGCGTCGTGTACTGCGACAACGACCCCATCGTGCTGGCCCACGCGGCGGCCCTGCTGCGCGGCACGGACGAGGGGGTGACCGAGTACATCCAGGCGGACGTGCGCGATCCGGACACCATCCTGGAGGGCGCGCGGAAGGTCCTCGACCTCACGGAGCCGGTCGCGCTGTCGCTCATCGCGCTGCTGCACTTCGTCCCCGACGAGGACGGGGCGCACGACCTGGTCGGGCGGCTGCTGGCCGCCCTGCCCTCCGGCAGCCACCTGGTCGTCACCCACGCGACGGCCGACTTCACCCCCGAGGAGTCGAAGGCGGCCACCGAGAAGCTCAAGGCCGCGGGTGTCACCCTGGCGCTGCGTTCCCGCGAGGAGTTCGCCCGCTTCTTCGACGGTCTCGACCTGGTCGAGCCCGGCGTCCAGGTGCCGCACCAGTGGCACCCCGAGCTGGGGGAGCCGGTCGAGGGACAGGACGACGGCGTGATCCCGGGCTACGGGGCGGTGGGGCGCAAGCCCTGACCCCCGGCGGCCCACGGGTCCGGATCCGTACCGGGCCCGTGGGCCGCACCCGTGCCGCCGGCGGAGCGGTGCGGCACGGGCCCCCGGTTCCGGCGCCGCTCCGCCTGCGGCCGGGTTCGTGGGGCGTGTGCCCGGTGCCCGCGCGGCGTTCGGCCGGGTCCGGGCCGTGTCCGGCCGGGGCTCGCAGGCGGGCGCCTGTCGTGTACGGCGTTCGGTGGGACCGGCACGGTGACTGTCCGGTGCCGGTCAGACCGTCATCGGCCGGTCGTACGGACCGATGGGCGCCGGGAGCCGTGTCGTGCCGCCGGTCAGGTGGCGGTCGACGGCCGCCGCCACCGCGCGGCCCTCGGCGATCGCCCACACGATGAGCGACTGCCCGCGGGCGGCGTCCCCGGCCGCGAACACGCCCGGCACGGCGGTGGCGAACCCGGCGTCCCGCGCGATCGTGCCGCGCGGTTCCAGCGTGAGGCCCAACCGGTCGATGAGCCCGTCCTCCCGGTCCGGTCCGGAGAAGCCGAGCGCGAGCAGCACGAGATCGGCGGGCAGGGTGCGTTCGGTACCCGGCACGGGCCGGCGCCCGGCGTCCACCTCGGCCAGGTGCAGTGCGCGCACGTGCCCGTCCGCGTCACCGGTGAAGCGCAGGGTGGACGCCGCGAACAGGCGCGCGTCCGCGTCCGCCGCCGGGGCCGTGCGCAGGTCGCGGGCCTCCTCGTGCGCGGCGGACAGCCGGTAGAGCTTCGGGTACGTCGGCCAGGGCTCGGCGTCGTCGTCCCGCTCGGTGCCCGGCCGGGCGTAGATGTCGAGCTGGGTCACGGACGCGGCGCCCTCCCGCACGGCCGTGCCCAGACAGTCGGCGCCCGTGTCACCGCCACCGACGATGACGACATGCCTGCCCGCGGCCGACAGCGGTGACGACTCCAGGTCCCCCTCGCACACCCGGTTGGCCAGCGGCAGGTACTCCATCGCCTGGTGGATCCCGGCGAGTTCGCGTCCCGGTACGGGAAGTTCCCGCCACGCGGTCGCCCCCGTGGCGATCACCAGCGCGTCGTGACGGGCCCGCAGCTCGGCGGCGTCGACATCGCGCCCGACCGTCGTGGACGTACGGAACTTCGTGCCCTCGGCCCGCATCTGCTCGATGCGCCGCTCCAGACGGTGCTTCTCCATCTTGAACTCGGGGATGCCGTACCGCATCAGCCCGCCGATCCGGTCGGCCCGCTCGTACACGGCGACCGTGTGACCGGCCCGGGTCAGCTGCTGGGCCGCGGCCAGTCCGGTGGGGCCCGAGCCGATGACCGCGACCGTCCGGCCGGAGAGCCGCTCCGGCGGGGCCGGCGGTGCGAAGCCCTCCTCCCAGGCCCGGTCGGCGATGGCGCACTCGACGTTCTTGATGGTGACGGCCGGCTGGTTGATGGCGAGGACACAGCCCGCCTCGCAGGGCGCGGGGCACAGCCGGCCGGTGAACTCCGGGAAGTTGTTGGTGGCGTGCAGCCGCTCCGCCGCGGCCCGCCAGTCCTCGCGCGAGACCAGGTCGTTCCACTCGGGGATCAGATTGCCCAGCGGGCAGGCGTCGTGACAGAACGGGACACCGCAGTCCATGCAGCGGTCGGCCTGCGGGCCGATGAGGGGCAGCAGCGCCCCGGGGACATGGACCTCGTTCCAGTCCCGGACCCGTTCCTCCACGGGCCTGCGCGGCCAGTCCTGGCGCGGTGTGGTCAGGAAACCCTTGGGATCGGCCATGGCCGTCTTCCTTGCGTGCGCGGGTGACGGACCGTGCGTCGCCGGGCGGCACTCCTTTGGTCGTCTCCGGCCGTCCTCCGGCCACGATACGTCCCCTCGCGCGGGCCCGCAGGGTGCCGGACAGCGCTTTCCCGAGGGCCGGTACGGCGGGTCCGTCAGGTGAGCGCCAGGAGGTACGCCACCGCCGCCCCGGCCGAGGCCAGCGCGCGGACGTGGTTCCACAGCGACCACTCGCGCACATAGGCCGGCCAGTACGCGGACGCCTCCGCGCTTCCCGGGTCGAGCCGGGCCAGCGCGTCGTTGCGCGGCACGTTCGCGACCGCGGTGAGCCCGAAGGACCCGAGCAGGTACAGCGCGCCGCCCACCAGCGACTCGACCGCCCCCTCGTCCGGCCACCGCACGAACGTCACCACGGTGAGCACCGCGCACAGCACCGTCGAGCCGAGGAACAGCACCATGAAGGCCGGCCGCACCGCCGCCACGTTGATCGCCTGCATCGCGGCCACGCCCTGCGCGGGCGGCAGGGCCGCGAGCCCTCTCATCACGAAGGCCGAGAAGCCGCAGAAGACCCCGGCCACCAGCCCGGTCCCGAGCACGCCCAGCGCCGTCAGTACGAAGTACGGCCCATCGATCATGTCGTCCATTCCCCCGTCGGCCGGCATCACGTCCGGCCATCACCGTCTCCACCGTCACCCCGAGTGAAGGCGAAGAGAGCGCGCCCGGCCATGGCCGGGGAGCGCGGCGGCATGCGCGAGCGTCCACGGGCGGCGGCCGGGACCGTCCGGCACCGGACCACGGAGCGAGGCCCCGGGGGACACCGGCTTCCGTGCGCACGCCGGCGCCCCCCGCACCGCCGACGGCGGCACGTCCCGTCACCCGGCGGAATCCAGCCGGGTCTCCGACCAACCCGCCAGCACCGTCTCCACGGCCGCGGCGATCCGCCGCCGCGCCTCGTGCCGGGGCACCCCGCCCATCAGCAGACGATCGTACGGGGTGTCCAGATGCCGTACGGACGCCACGACCGCCGAGATCACCGCCCCCTCGGACAACGCCCGGCCCGCCGCGCTCCGGCCCACCCGTCCGCTGCCCCGGACCGAGGCGTGCGCGGCGACGGCCCGGGCCCGCTCGGCAGGGCACCCGGGAAACAGCCGCCGTATCTCCGCCGCGAAGGCATCGGTGAACCGCTCGTCCTCGGCCGCCCGCCGCCGTGCGTCCCGTACCCGGCGCCGCCGGCGTGCCTCGGCGTCCGCGAGACAGCGCCGCTCGGCCCGGTCCAGCGCCTCCTCCTCCACCAGGACGCCCTGCCGCTCGTACCGGCCCCTGCGCCGGTTGAACCGCACGACCACCGCGGACAGCGCGCTCTCCTCCCGCGCCCTGCGGGTGAGCGCCGTGTCGCCGCGCGGCAGGAAGACGAGATGGCCCAGATCGGCGCAGTCGAGACAGCGCGGCGCACCGTCTTCCACCACGAGCAGGGACAGGGGGCCGCGGCGGCAGCCGGCGCAGTGCCGTCTCCTGAGCGGCTGGTGGACGACAAGTCCGGAGCGGGGAGGAGGAGTTGTGCGGGGCGCCATAGGTCTTTCCTTCCCCCCGGGGGGCGGGGGCCACGTGCCGGGCACCGTGCGCCGCACCCGGCGCGCGTCCGCGCGGCCGGCCCGGCCGTTGACGCATCATGGGCCGTGTGCGACTGGAAGCGATCACCTGGGACCGGCTCGGCGACCTCATCGCCGAGCGCCTGCTGGAGCTGAAGACGGCCGACGGCGGTCCCTGGGCGCGGCTCGCCGTCGACGGTGCCCCCGCCGCCCGTCCGGGAGACCTCGCCGAGCGGATCGCCGAGGCGTTGCGGATACGCGGCCGCCCCTGCCTCGTCGTGGGCACCGAGGGCTTTCTGCGCCCCGCCTCCGTCCGCCTCGAGTACGGCCACCAGGACGTGGAGTCCTACTACGGCGGCTGGTACGACACCGGAGCCCTGTGGCGTGAGGTGTTCGGTCCCCTCGAACCCGGCGGGAGCGGACGGGTCCTGCCCGACCTGTGGGACCCCGTCACCGACCGCGCCACCCGCAGCCCCTACGTCCGACTCCCGCCCGGCGGCGTGCTGTTGCTGCACGGTCCGCTCCTCCTGCGTCACTGGTTCCCCTTCGATCTGACCGTTCACGTCCTCCTCTCCCCGGGCGCCCTGCGCCGCCGCACCCCCGAGGCCGAGCACTGGACCCTCCCCGCCTTCGCACGCTACGAGCGGGAGACGGACCCCGCCGGAACGGCGGACGTGCTGGTACGGGCCGACGATCCCCGGCACCCGGCGTGGCGCGGCTGAGGCCGCCGGGACCCGGGCGCGAGGGGAGGCGGGCCCGGCGGAGCGTGCGGTCTGCCGGCCGGACGCCCGGTCCGGGCCGTCTTCTGCGGGTGCCGTCGGCGGGCGGGGCGGCGAGAATGAAGGGCGCCGGGACTCGCGGTGCGTCCCGCGCCGCGCCGGCCGTCCGGCACCGGGAGGTACTCCATGACCACCGCCGGAGACATCATGCACCGCGGCGCCCAGTGGATCCCCGCCCACGAAACCCTCGACCGCGCCGCCCAGCTGATGCGCGAGCTGAACGTCGGCGCCCTGCCCATCAGCGACGCGGACGAGCGGCTGTGCGGCATTCTCACCGACCGCGACATCGTCGTCGGCTGCGTCGCCGTGGGACACGATCCCGCCCGGGTCACCGCCGGCGACATGGCCAAGGGGACACCGCGCTGGATCGAGGCGGACGCCGACATCGGCGAGGTCCTCCAGGAGATGCAGACGCACCGGATCCGCCGGCTTCCCGTCATCGACAACAAGCGCCTCGTCGGCATGATCAGCGAGGCCGATCTCGCCCGGCACCTGTCGGACGACCAGATCGCCACCTGGGCCGGGAACGTCTACGCCCGGACCGCCGAGGACTGACCGCGGCCCGCCGCGCGGGGAGGCACGGGACGGAGATCAGAGCCAGCCGCTGCGCCGGAACGCCCGGTGCAGCAGCAGACAGGCCACGGAGATCACGCCGATCACCATGCCGTATCCGTACCGCCAGTGCAGCTCCGGCATGTGGTCGAAGTTCATGCCGTACATCCCGCAGACCATCGTCGGCACCGCGATGATCGCCGCCCACGCGGTGATCTTGCGCATGTCCTCGTTCTGCGCGACGGTGACCTGGGCGAGATGCGCCTGGAGGATGGAGTTGAGCAGTTCGTCGAAGGCCGCGATCTGCTCCTTCGCCCGCTGCAGGTGGTCGGAGACGTCACGGAAGTACGCCTGTATCTCCGGGGCGACCACCCGGATCGGCCGCGTGGCGAGCTCCTCCAGGGGCCGGCCGAGCGGCACCACCGCCCGCTTCAGTTCGAGGAGTTCGCGCTTGAGCTGGTAGATGCGGCCCGGATCGACCCGCGCGCCGTGCTCCGCGAACACGTCCGTCTCGACCTGGTCCATGTCCTCCTGCACCGAGTCGATGACGGTCAGGTAGTCGTCGACCACGTGGTCCGCGATCGCGTGCAGCACCGCGGACGGTCCTTTGGCGAGATGTTCGGGGTCGGACTCCAGTTCCTCGCGCAGCGGCCCCAGCGAACCGTGCCGCCCGTGCCGGACGGTGATCACGAAGTCCTCGCCGACGAACACCATGATCTCGCCGGTGTCCACCACCTCACTGGTGGCGGTGAGTTCGTCGTGCTCGACGTAGCAGACCGTCTTGAGCACCGCGAACAAGGTCTCGCCGTACCGCTCCACCTTGGGGCGCTGATGGGCCTCGACCGCGTCCTCGACCGCCAGCGGATGCAGGTCGAACAGTTCGGCGATGCCCGCGAACTCCCGGTTCGTCGGCTCGTGCAGGCCCAGCCAGAGGAAACCGTCCCCGCCCTCGCGCACCTGCTTCACGGCGTCCACCAGGTCCTCGCGCGCGGAGGTGCGGCGACCGCCCTGGTACGTCACGCAGTTGACCACCGAGGAGCCCAGCGGGGACCGGGCCGGGTGACTCAGATCCACGCGGGGGCGCCGCCGGGCGAACCGGGCCATCCTGCGCAGGCCGCCGACCCTGCCGAGACTCGTGACCTTCCGCAGATTTCCTGCCATGGACATCCGGCTCTCCTTGCGTGGTTCCCCCGCGCCGTTCCCGCTTCCCGCGCCTTGGCGCGCCAGTCTGCCAGGCCCGCGCGCACCGCGTGCGGGCCTGTGGGAGCAGGCCGTTCCGTTTGGTTCCCGGCTGTGGACGAACGGAGTTCGCCCGTTCCGGCCCATCCGGTTCCGCCTCATCCCGTTCTGCCCGGGTCCGTCCCTTCCCGGTCCGCTCGGACCGGCCGCCCGACGGTTTCGACGCCTCCCGTCGCCGCGCGGTTCGCGGCATCCCGCGATACCCGGCACCGGAGCGTCGTGCGTCAGTCGAGCGCGGGCGGGCGGCCCCCTGTCCGTTGCACCGCCTGTGCGCCCGCCCCGCACCCCTCCCGCGCCGCCTGCTCCGGGTCGGCGCCCGTGAGCAGGGCCGCGAGGAACGCGCCCGTGAAGGCGTCGCCGGCGCCTGTGGTGTCCCGGGGGACCGCCCGCACGGCGGGGACGCGTGCGCACACCTCGCCGGACCGCGCGAGCAGGGCGCCCTCCGCCCCCTGCTTGGCCACCACCAGCGGGACGTGCCGGCTCAACCGCGCCGCCGCGTCCGCCGCATCGGACGACCCCGCGAGCAGGCACGCCTCGTCACGGCTGGGCAGCAGGACGTCCACGCCCTCGACCAGCGTCAGGAACCGGTCGGCGCCCAACCGCACGAGGAATCCGGCCGACGCCGGATCCAGACTCACCGGCACCCCACGCGCGCGTGCCGCCTTCAGGGCCACCGCGACGAGGGCACGGCTCGGTTCGGTGAACAGGAGATAGCCCGACAGGTGCAGCCGCGCCACTCCGTCCAGCAACGCGTCCGACCAGTCACCGGGCCCCAGCCGCAGCGACGCGCCGCTGTCGGTGAGGAAGGTCCGTTCGCCGGCCGCGTCCTCGTCGACGAGGCAGACCACCGTCCCCGTCGGCGCTTCCTGGTCGACGACGAGCAGGGGGCGCACCCCCCGGGCGGCCAGTTCCCGCTCGTGCCAGGCCGCCGCGTCCGCCCCCACCCGGCCGAGCAGCCGCACCTCGACGCCGCCCCGACGCGCCGCCCAGCAGGCCACGTTGGCCCCCGCGCCGCCGGGCAGCGTCCGGATCGCCGCCGCCGTGTCCGTCCCCGGGGCGAGCGGTCCCCGGTGCCGGGCGACCACGTCCGTGATCACGTCACCGACGACCAGCAGCGCCCCGCCCCGCACCGCCCCGTCACTCCCCGGCGGCCCACGCCGCCGCGACGCGTGCCGCCAGCCGGACGTTGCCCCGGACCGCCGCCAGGTTGGCGGCGAGGGAGGCGCCGTCGGTGCGGCGGACCAGGTGGTCGAGCAGGAACGGTGTGACCGCCTGGCCGGTGATCCCCTCCGTCTCGCAGGCGCGCAGCGCCTCGTCGAGCACGCGTGCGTGCACCTCGGGATCCAGTTGCTCGTCCTCGGGGACGGGGTGGGCCACGATCAGCGCCGACCCGGGCCCGCCCAGCGCGTCCTGCGCCCGCATGACGTCCGCCACCTGCGCCGGAGTGTCCAGCCGCCAGTCCACGGGATGCCCCGAATCCGAGAGGTAGAAGCCCGGGAAGCGGTCCGTGCCGTACCCGGCGACCGCGACCCCCAGGGTCTCCAACCGCTGCAACGTCGCCGGCACGTCCAGGATCGACTTCACCCCCGCACACACCACGGTGATCCGCGTACGTGCCAGCAGACCCAGGTCGGCCGACTCGTCCTGGGTCACCGTCCACTCCCGGTGCACCCCGCCGAGCCCTCCGGTCGCGAACACCCGTACGCCCGCCAGCGACGCCAGCAGGGCGGTGCCCGACACCGTGGTCGCCCCGCTCGCCCCGCCGGCCACCGCGAGCGGCAGATCACGATGGCCCAGCTTGCGGATGCCCTCCTCGTTGGCGACCCGCTCCAACTGCTCCTTGTCCAGGCCGACACGGGGTCGCCCGTCCAGCACGGCGACCGTCGCCGGTACCGCACCCTCCTGCCGTACGGCCGCCTCCAGCTCCAGCGCCACCCGGAGATTGCGCGGCCGGGGCAGCCCGTGCGCGATGATCGTGGATTCCAGGGCCACCACCGGCCGGCCCGCGGCGACCGCCTCCCGTACCTCTTCGGACACCATGAGCACCACGCGCCTGCCTCCTGTCTGCCGGTCTCCCCTCATCTCTGGCGGGCCGCGGGCCGGGCCAAACCCTTGCGTGCCGACGCGGCCGTCGCGGAGGCTGGAACATATGACGGATCACACGGCACGTCTCGACCACGTCGTCCTCTGGGTGCGCGACCCGATCGCCGCCGCCGGCTTCTACGAAAAGGCGGTGGGCCTCGAGTCCGTCAGGCTCACCGACTTCTCCGCCGGCGATGCGCCCTTCCCCTCGGTGCGGGTCAACGAGGAGACCATCCTCGACCTCATGCCGCTGGCCATGGCGGAACGCGCGACGATGCTTCCCGGCGCCGCCGAGAGCTCCGGCCACCCCGTCAACCACGTCTGCCTGTCCCTGCCGGCCGACGACTTCGACACCCTCCGCGGCCGTCTCGAGGAGCAGTCCGTACCGGTGACGGACCTCTCGTACGACTCCTTCGGGGCGCGCGGCCTGGCCAAGCGCAGCTTCTACTTCCGCGATCCGGACGGCAACATCCTCGAGGCGCGCCACTACGACTGACCGGAGGCCCCGCCGGGCGGCCACGCCGCCCGAGCCGTCAGAACAGCGGCTCGGGCAGCACGCCCTCCAGGGCCAGCAGCCGGCGCTTGGTCTCCAGCCCGCCCCCGAACCCGCCGATGCCGCCGCCGCTCTCCACGACCCGGTGACAGGGCACGACCACCGGCAGCGGGTTGGCGCCCATCGCCATGCCCACGGCCTGGGCGGCGCCGGGCTGTCCGACCCGCCCCGCCAGATCGCCGTACCCGACGACCGTGCCGAACGGCACCCCGCGGGCCAGTTCCCGCAGCACCTCACGGTTGAAGCCCGAGATCAGGGACCAGTCCAACGGCAGATCGAAACCGTGCCGCTCACCCGCGAAGTACGCCTTCAGCTGGCGTATCGCCTCGGCCAGCAGAGGGGAGCCGGGCTCCTCGACGGGCTCGGTGCCGAGCCGGGACGCCAGCCGCTTCAGCGCGCTGTCGCGCACCGCGTCCGTGGCGTGGAACACGACGTTGACCAGGCCCTCACGGGTCGCGGCCAGCAGCAGCGGGCCGATCCCGGTGCCGACGACGGCCCACACGACCCGCTGCTCGTACTGCCCATGGCTGTCCATGCGCCCCACCGTACGACCCGCCACTGACAACGCCGGGCGAGGGGAGGTGAGGAGCGGCGGCGCGGGCGGACGCCTCAGCCGCCCACCGCGTCCCGCACCACGTCGGGCGTGTTGGTGATGATCCCGTCGACCCCGAACCCGGCGACCCGCCGGGCGGCCGCCGCGTCGTTCACGGTCCAGGTGAAGACCTCCAGCGGCTTGCCGTGCGCCCCGTCGAGGGTGTGCACGGCAGCGACGTACCCGGCGGAGAGGGAACCGTGCGAGGGGTTGATCTGGTCGGTGAAGGCCGCGTACGAGGGCAGGTCCGCCACGGGCGGCGTACCGAGGAAGCCGGTCTTCACCGCGGGCTTCAGCTCATGGACGGTCCGTATGCTGTCCGCGCTGAAGCTCTGCACGATCAGCCGGTGCTTCACATGCCGGCGGTCGAGCCAGCCCTCGTTGCTCAGGACCTTGAGGGTCTGCCGCTCGATACCGGGATACAGCTGCGGGTTCTTGATCTCCAGCAGCAGTTTCTGGTGGTGCCGCTCGACACGGTTCACGAACTGCTCGAGCGTCGGCACGCGCGCGCCCGCGTACGCGGGGTCGAACCAGCTGCCCGCGTCCAGGCGGGCGATCTCCGCGAGGGTGAAGTCCTTCACCTTCCACGGCGCCCGGCCGGGGAAGACCTCCTCGACGTCGGTGGTGCGCTGCAGGCCGTCGTCGTGGAGGACGACGAGTTCGCCGTCCTTGGTGCGCTGGACGTCGTTCTCCACCCAGTCGATGCCGAGCGCGGCCGCCTTGTCGACGGCGGCCAGGGTGTTCTCGGGCGCGTACGCGGAGGCGCCCCGGTGGGCGATCACCAAGGGGCGTGCGCCGTCGTCGGCGGCCCGGGCGGGGGAGAGCGGGAGCAGGAGGGCGGCGGTTCCCAGGAGCGCGGTGGTCGATGCGGCGACAGCGCGTGCGTGCATGCGTACTCCTCGCGTCGAACGATCACTGACGGTTCCACTGTGGCAGCCGACGGTCAACGCGAGAGGGGGGCGGGATGGCCACGGATTGAACGGAGAGGCCCGTAGTCCGCACACTGAGGGCACACATGTGGGGCAGGGACGTGTCTCTTTGCCGGAAAGTCGTTCGACCGTTCCGGTGGGGGTCATACTCTCTGCGCCAACCCTGGCCGCCGGTGCGGTCCTGGGAGGGGGATCTGTATCGGGAATTCCGGGACGCACAGGGCGGGAAGGGCAGCCGCGCATGCAGGGCACGGTCGACGGATTCAGCTACGGCCTGGTCACACCGCTGGTGGCCTATCTCATGGCCTGTCTCGGCGGTGCCCTGGGCCTGCGCTGCACCACCAGGGCCATGACGGTCACCCGCTCCTGGCGCCCCGGCTGGCTCGCCCTGGGGACGGCGGCCATCGGCTCCGGCATATGGACGATGCACTTCATCGCGATGATGGGCTTCACCATCGAGGGGACACCGATCCACTACGACCGGGCGATGACGTTCGCGAGCCTCGCCGTCGCCATCGTCATGGTGGGCACGGGGATCTTCATCGTCGGCTACCGGGGCGCGTCCGGAACGGCCCTGTTCACCGGGGGCACCGTCACCGGCCTCGGCATCGCCTCGATGCACTACCTCGGCATGGCCGGCATGAGCCTCGACGGACGCCTGGAGTACGACGTCCCCACCGTCGCCGTGTCCGTGGCCATCGCCATGGCCGCCGCCACCGCCGCCCTCTGGGCGGCCGGACGGGCCAGGGGCTTCCTGTGGAGCGTGGGCGCGAGCCTGGTCATGGGACTCGCCGTCGCCGGCATGCACTACACCGGAATGGCCGCCCTGAACGTGCACGTCCACGGCACCTCCGACCCCACCGCGGGAGAACCCGCGGCCGCCCTGCTCGGGCCGATGATGGTCGGTCCGCTCGCCCTCCTCGTCCTCGCGGGCATCGTGGTGATCTTCGATCCGCTCGTGGTCATGGGCGGTCCCGCGGCGCCCGCCGAGCACAAGCCCGGCGTCCCCGCCC
Organism: Streptomyces sp.; assembly: GCF_031181555.1. Classification (GTDB taxonomy): domain Bacteria; phylum Actinomycetota; class Actinomycetes; order Streptomycetales; family Streptomycetaceae; genus Streptomyces; species Streptomyces fimbriatus. Next base: position 16,528 of record NZ_JAPSKQ010000143.1, read on the forward strand.
ACCCCTCGTTCCACCGCTCCCCGGCCCGCGGGCGGCTGCGCGCCCGGGGCCCCGTCGAACACCGCTCCCGCACCCCGCAAAGGCGCTGATCGGGACCGGCTGTCAGTGGGGGGTCGTACGGTGGATGGCATGCGGCCCGTTTCCCACATCGAACGCACGGTGGCGCCCTTCGAGGTCGTCAGCCCCTACCAGCCCAGCGGCGACCAGCCCGCGGCCATCGCCGACCTCGCCCGGCGCATCGAAGCCGGTGAGAAGGACGTCGTCCTCCTGGGCGCGACCGGTACCGGCAAGTCCGCCACCACCGCGTGGATGATCGAGAAGCTCCAGCGCCCCACCCTGGTGATGGCGCCGAACAAGACGCTGGCCGCGCAGCTGGCCAAC
>NZ_JAPSKQ010000308.1 GCF_031181555.1 Streptomyces sp.
CCGTCCTCGCCCAGCCCGAGGACTCCGGCATGATCCGCATCGACGAGGCGTCCGGCCTCGGCGTCGCGATCGCCACCGACGGCAACGGCCGGTACGCCAAGCTCGACCCGTACACGGGCGCGCAGCTGGCCCTCGCCGAGGCGTACCGCAACGTGGCGACGACCGGCGCCCGGCCGCTCGCCGTCTCCGACTGCCTGAACTTCGGCTCGCCCGAGGACCCGGCGGTGATGTGGCAGTTCGCGGAGGCCGTGCGCGGTCTGGCCGACGCCTGCCGGCAGCTCGGGACCCCGGTGACCGGCGGCAACGTCTCGCTGTACAACCAGACCGGCGAGGTCGCCATCCACCCGACGCCGGTCGTGGCGGTCCTCGGCGTCATCGACGACGTGGCCCGCCGCACGCCGGTCGCCTTCCAGGAGGAGGGCCAGCTGCTCTACCTCCTCGGCGACACGCGTGAGGAGTTCGGCGGCTCGGCCTGGTCCCAGGTCGTCCACGACCACCTCGGCGGCCTGCCCCCGAAGGTCGACCTGGAGCGCGAGCGGCTGCTCGGCGAGATCCTGATCTCCGCCTCCCGCGACGGCATGATCGACTCCGCGCACGACCTGTCCGACGGCGGTCTGGTCCAGGCGGTCGTCGAGTCGGCGCTGCTCGGCGGCAAGGGCGCGCGTCTGATCGTCCCGGACGGGCTCGACGCCTTCACCTTCCTGTTCTCCGAGTCGGCCGGCCGCGCGATCGTCGCCGTGCCGCGCTCGGAGGAGGTCCGCTTCAACGACATGTGCGGTGCGCGCGGCCTCCCGGCCACCCGCATCGGTGTCGTGGACGGCGACACGGTGGAGGTCCAGGGCGAGTTCACCCTCACCCTCGCCGAACTGCGCGAGGCGCACGAGGCGACGATCCCGGCGCTGCTGGCCTGATCACCCGCACCGTTCCGCACGAAGCCCCCGCACCGGTCCGCCGGGCGGGGGCTCCGGCGTGCCACCGCTCACCGTCCGCGAGGGCGACACCGTGCGCGCGGGGCAGGTGCTCGCCCGGGTCGGCAACTCGGGCAACTCCTCCGAGCCGCACCTGCACTTCCAGCTGATGGACGGCCCCGGCCCGGACACCGCGCGCGGCGTCCCGTTCACCTGGCGCGGCATCGGCGTGCCCCGGGGCGGCGAGGTGTTCGACGCACCCGAGCCGGCGCCGACCGCCCCCGCATAGGCTTCCGCCATGCCACCGGCCAAGAAGCGCACCCGCTCCTACGACCCCGCCAGGACCCGCGCCGCCGTCCTCGCCCAGTTCGCCCACGTGCGGTCGGCCGTGCGCACCCTCACCCCCGACCAGCTGGCCCTGCCCACCCGGCTCGACGGCTGGACGGTACGGGAGCTGGCCGCGCACGTGACCATGGCCGTGGAGACCGTCAGCCGCAACCTCGACCGCGAGGAGCCCGCCGAGGCCGACCTCGCCCTCCTGGACTGGCCCTCCGCCACCGCCGCCCGCGCGAGCGACATCGCCGACGACACCCGCGAACTGGCCGCCGCCCACCCCGACCTCGACGCCCTCTACGCCCGCACCGAGCAGCGCCTCACCGCACACCTGGCCGACGCCCCCGGCACCCGTCTCCTCGCCACCCGGACCGGCGCCATCACCCTCGCCGACTACCTGGTCACCCGCACCGTCGAACTCGTCGTCCACACCGACGACCTGAACGCCGCCGTGCCCGGCCTCGACATCCCCCACGACCGCCAGGCCCTCGCCGCCTGCACCCGGCTGCTGGCCGACGCCCTCGCCGCGAAGGCGCCCGGAGGCTCGACGGAGGTGCGGATTCCGCCGTACGCCGTCGTGCAGTGCGTCCAGGGCCCGCGGCACACCCGCGGCACCCCGCCCAACGTCGTCGAGACCGACCCGCTGACCTGGATCCGGCTGGCCACCGGACGGACGGCCTGGGCGGACGCGGTGGCCGACGCCCGGGTGAGCGCGAGCGGGGAACGGGCCGACCTCGGGCCGTACCTGCCGCTGATGGGATGAGTCCGCCAGGCCCTCCCGGGAAACCGGCCTCCCGGGAAACCAGGCCCTCCGGGGGATGGGGAACCAACCCCTCCTCCGCTCCGTCGAATCGGCATGTACAGGCAGAAGCACCAGCAGCGCATGACCCTGACGGCCGTCGCCGTGCTCGTCCCGCTCGCGGCGGCCTGTGGCAGCGAACGGGCGGGCGCGGGCAGCGGCTCCGCCGAGGTGGACCGGCCGGTCACCGGCATCCGCTGGAGCGTCGACAGCGTCACCGTGGACGGCACCACCCACCGCGCCCCCGACAGCGCGCACCTCACCCTCGACGACAGCGGCCGGGCCGAGGGCAGCTACGGCTGCAACCGGTTCAGGGGCCGCGCCTCCTTCGACGGCGACCGGATCCGGTTCGGTGACACGACCACCACCTTCATGCTCTGCTCCCAGCAGCTCATGGACCTCGAACACGCCCTCCACCGCACCTTCGGCGGCGGCGCCCTGAAGGCCGACGTGAACGACGACCGCCTGACCCTCACCACCGGTGACGGCGGGACCGTCCGCCTGAGCAGGACCGAGGACGCCCCGCTGGCCGGCACCAAGTGGACCGTCACCACCCCCGCCACCGACGGCCGTGCCCACCTCACCTTCGACAGGACCGGGGGCACCGTCTCCGGCAGCCTCGGCTGCAACGACGTGAACGCCGACGCCACCGTCCGCGACGGCCGTATCACCCTCGGCACGCCCTCGACGACCCGCGTGATGTGCGAAGACTCACTCATGGACGGAGAGAGGGCCCTGACGAAACTCTTCGACGGCACGCTCACCTATTCCATCGACCACCGTACGCTCACGCTGACCAGCGAAAACGGCACCGAGGTCCGCGCCGTCGCCGAGCGCTGATCCATGGCCGGAGCCGCATCCCGCATTCGGACCAGCGGTCGATCTCGCCTACACTCGGTGGCGTGCCACGTGGTGACGGACGACTCAACCACGACCTGCTCCCCGGAGAGAAGGGCCCCCAGGACGCCTGCGGCGTCTTCGGTGTCTGGGCTCCGGGCGAAGAGGTCGCCAAGCTCACGTACTTCGGGCTCTACGCCCTCCAGCATCGGGGCCAGGAATCCGCGGGAATCGCGGTCAGCAACGGCTCCCAGATCC
>NZ_JAPSKQ010000144.1 GCF_031181555.1 Streptomyces sp.
GGGGCGGGATCCGACGTTCCCTCAGTCCGCGCAGTGCCCTGTCGAACCGAGGAAGGCCACGGTCATGCCGCACCCGCACGTGCCCCCCGCCGACCACCCCGCACAGCCCGCACAGCCCGCGCAGCCCGGACGGCCGGTCGTCAGCCGCCGCCGTCTGCTGGAGTCGGGCGCCGCCCTCCTCGGCGCCCTCGCCCTGTCCGCCTCCCCGGCGGCGGCACTGCCCGCCGGCCGGCGGGCCGCCGCGGACGGCTCCCCGGAGTGGAACGGCCGCATCTCCGTCTTCCGGCTCGGCACCGAGCCCCCGCACACCACCCTCATGCCGTACGCGGACCTGAAGCAGGCGCTGGCCGCCGACCGCACCCGCTCGCCGTACCGGATCGACCTCGACGGCCGGTGGAGGTTCGCCCACGCCGACCGCCCCGACGACCGCGACGCCGACTTCCACCGCACCGACCTCGACGACAGCTCCTGGGACACCATCCCGGTGCCGTCCGTCTGGCAGCTCCACGGCTACGACCGGCCGGTCTACCTCAACATCACCTATCCCTACTGGGGCCCCAACGGCCTGGGCGAGGACCCGCAGCCGCCCGCCGCCCCGACCCGCTACAACCCCGTCGGCCAGTACCGGCGCACCTTCACCGTGCCCCGGGACTGGGCGGGACGGCGGACCTTCCTGCACTTCGAGGGCGTCAAGTCCGCCCACTACGTGTGGATCAACGGTGAACTCGTGGGCTACCACGAGGACTCCTTCAGCCCCGCCGAGTACGACATCACCGAGCACCTGAAGCCCGGCACCAACCAGATCGCCGTGGAGGTCTACCGCTACTCCGACGGCGACTGGCTGGAGGACCAGGACATGATCCGGCTGAGCGGCATCTTCCGCTCGGTCTACCTGTACTCCACCCCGGCCGTGCACCTGCGCGACTTCAAGCTGGACACCCCGCTGAGCGACGGCCACACCGCCGCCGAGCTCAAGGTCACGGCCCAGGTGCGGGCCTACGGAGGCGACGGAGGGGGCGAGGGGCGGTACACCGTCGAGACCCAGCTCTACGACGACCGCGGGCACGCCGTCTGGTCCCGGCCGCTGGAGCGGAGCGCCGACCTCGGCTCCGTACCGGCCGGCGAGGACGTGACCGTCGAGGCGTCCAGGGCCGTGCCCGAGCCGAAGCTGTGGTCGGCCGAACACCCGTACCTCTACACCGCCGTGCTCCGGCTGCGCGACCCGGCGGGCAAGGTCGTCGAGACCCTCTCGCACCGGGTCGGCCTGCGCGAGTTCGCGCTCGTGGACGGGCTGATGCGCATCAACGGCCGCCCCGTCTCCTTCCGCGGAACCAACCGGCACGAGATGCACCCGGCCCGCGGCACCGCGCTCACCCGCGAGGACATGGTCGAGGACATCACGCTCATCAAGCGGCTGAACATGAACTCGGTCCGCACCTCGCACTACCCGAACAACCCGGTGTGGTACGAACTCGCCGACGAGTACGGCCTCTACCTCGTCGACGAGACCAACCTCGAGACGCACGGCATCCGTTCCGAGTACCCCGGCGACCACCCGGAGTGGACCGAGGCCTGCCTGGCCCGCGCGCAGAACATGGTCCACCGCGACAAGAACCACGCCTCGGTGGTCATCTGGTCGCTGGGCAACGAGGCCGGCGGCGGCAGCACCTTCACCGCCATGCACGACTGGATCCGCTCCTACGACCCCACCCGCGTCATCCAGTACGAGGGCGACGACCGGCCGGGGATCAGCGACATCCGCTCGAGGATGTACGAGTCCCCGGCGCGCGTCGAGCAGCGGGCGAAGGACACCGCAGACACCCGGCCGTACGTCATGATCGAGTACTCCCACGCGATGGGGAACTCCAACGGCAACTTCAAGAAGTACTGGGACCTCGTCCGCCGCCACGACGTGCTCCAGGGCGGCTGGATCTGGGACTTCGCCGACCAGTCCCTGAACTGGCCCGTTCCCGCGCGCATCCTGCTCACCGAGTCCGGGCCCGGCCGGCTGCGCGGCGAGATCCTCGCCCCGAGCGGCACCTTCGACCCCGGCAAGGGCGTCTTCGGCGGCACCGTCTTCGCCCGCGACGCACGCCTCGACCTCACCGGCTCGCTGACGCTGGAGGCCTGGGTCACCCCGCGCTTCACCGGCTACCACCAGCCCGTCCTCGCCAAGGGCGACACCGCTTACGCCCTGAAGCAGACCGACCGGAACCTGGAGTTCTTCATCCACTCCAAGGGCCAGTGGATCACCGCGAGATGGGCGCTGCCGGACGACTGGACCGGCCGCGAACACCACATCGCCGGGGTCTTCGACGCGGACGCGGGCACGCTGACCCTGCACGTCGACGGCGAGGTGCGGGCGACCCGCACCACCACCGGACGGCCGGACGTCATCACCGCGCCCCTCGCGCTCGCCACCGACGCCGACAACGGGACCCGGGAGTTCAGCGGCACGATCCGCCGCGCCCGCGTCTACGCCCGCGCCCTGACCGCCGCCGAACTGGCCTCCGACGGCCGGGGACCCGGCGACGACGGCGTCCGGTTCTGGTTCGACGCGGCCACCGCCGAGGTCGCCGAGAAGCGCCCCCGCGACACGACGTTCCTCGCGTACGGCGGTGACTGGGGCGACAACCCCAACGACGGCAACTTCGTCGCGGACGGCATCGTCACCGCCGACCGCGGCCACACCGGCAAGGCCGCCGAGATCAAGCGCGTCCACCAGGCCATCAACGCCGCCCCGGCGCCCGGCGGGGGCGTCGGGGCCGTCACCCTCACCAACGAGTACCTGTTCACCGGCCTTCGCGCGTTCGACGGCCACTGGGCCCTGGTCGCCGACGGCGAGGTCGTCCGGCGCGGGCGGCTGACCCGGCGGCAGATGGACGTCGCGCCGCTGTCCCGCAAGGACGTCACCCTGCCCGTACGGCTGCCGGACGACCCGGCGCCGGGCACGGAGTACTTCCTGAACCTGTCGTTCACCACCAGGGAGTCCACGAAGTGGGCGAAGGCCGGCTTCGAGGTGGCCGCGCAGCAGATCCCGCTCGACGCGGGCGGCCCGGCCGTGCGTCCGGTCCCGCTGGAGAGCGTGCCCGTCCTGCGCCACGACGACGGCCGCGAAACCGTCACGGTCGAGGGCAGGGGCTTCTCGGTCACCGTCGACAAGGGCAGCGGAACCATCACCTCGTACGAGGCGGGCGGCACCCGTCTGATCACCTCCGGCCCGGTGCCGAACTTCTGGCGGGCGCCCACCGACAACGACCGCGGCAACGGCCAGCACACCCGCAACCAGACCTGGCGCGACGCCGGTGCCCGCCGCACGGTGACGGACGTCCGCGTGCGCCCCCTGCGCGACCGGGCCGTCGAGATCACGGTCACCGGCACCCTGCCCACCACCGTCGAGTCGGCGTACACCGTCACGTACACGGTGTTCGGCAACGGCGAGATCAAGGTCGACCACACCCTGCGCCCGGGCGCGGCGAACCTGCCGTACATCCCGGAGGTCGGGGCCCTGCTGTTCCTGCCGCGCCGGCTGGACCGCCTGCACTACTACGGCCGCGGTCCCGAGGAGAACTACTGGGACCGCAACAACGGCACCGACGTGGGCCGGTACTCCGGGACCGTCGCCGGCCAGTGGACCCCCTACATCCGGCCGCAGGAGAACGGCAACAGGACCGACGTCCGCTGGGCCGCCCTCACCGGCCGCGACGGGGCCGGTCTGCTCGTCTCCGGGGAGCCGCTGCTGGAGATCAACGCCTCCCACTTCACCCCCGAGGACCTGTCCCGCGGGGCCCGCCACGACTACCAGCTCACCCCGCGCGACGAGGTCGTGCTGCGGGTGAACCACCGGCAGATGGGCGTGGGCGGCGACAACAGCTGGGGCGCCCACACGCACGACGAGTTCAAGCTGTTCGCCGACCGCGCGTACTCCTACACCTACCGGCTGCGTCCGCTGGCCGACGTCCGCACGGCGACGGAGCTCTCGCGGCGGCCCACGGCGGGGGAGTGAGCGAAGCGGTCCGTCAGCGGCGCCGGCGGGGCCTCACCCGGCGGCGTCGCTGAGGCCCAGCCGAAGGTGCTCCACGTGGTAGACGGCCTGGTCGAGCAGTTCGGCGACATGGTGGTCGTGCAGCGCGTACACGACGGAGCGGCCCCGGCGTTCGCCCACGACCAGGCCCAGGTTGCGCAGCAGGCGCAGCTGGTGCGAACAGGCCGACTGCTCCATGCCCACCTCCGCCGCCAACTCCGTGGCCGGCAGCGGGCCTTCGCGCAACCGGGCGAGGATCAGCAGGCGTGAGGGCGTGGACAGGGCCTGGAGCGTGGTGGCGACCTTGGCGACGTTGTCCGCGTCCAGGCGCACGCGCTCGGCGTCGTCCTGCGTGGCGATGACGGCTCCATGACCCATGCGGACATCCTACTCATCACATATGAACGCATGAATGAGTCTTCATCTGTTCCTGTATGGTGGCCGGGTGTCCGTGACTCTCGCTCCCTCGTCCGCGGCGCCCGCCGGTGTCCCCCCGGCGCGCCGCCGCACCCGTGTCCTCGCCCTGCCCGAAGCGCGGTGGGCGCTCGCCGCACTCGTGGCCTTCCTGGCCGGGCTCGCCGCGGATCTCGGCGGTGCACCGCCCTGGACCAGCGGAATCCTGTACGCCGTCGCCTACGTGTCCGGTGGCTGGGAACCGGCCCTCGAGGGCCTGCGCGCGCTGCGCGGGAAGACCCTCGACGTCGACCTGCTGATGATCGTCGCCGCGCTGGGCGCCGCCTCGATCGGACAGGTGCTCGACGGCGCCCTGCTCATCGTCATCTTCGCGACCTCGGGCGCGCTGGAGGCCCTGGCCACCGCCCGCACCGCCGACTCGGTGCGCGGTCTGCTCGACCTCGCGCCCACCACCGCGACCCGGCTGACCGACGGCGGCGAGGAGACCGTGCCCACCGCCGAACTCGCCGTCGGCGACGTCCTGCTGGTCCGCCCGGGCGAGCGCATCGGAGCCGACGGCACCGTCCTGGACGGCGTCAGCGAGGCCGACCAGGCCACCATCACCGGCGAGTCCGTGCCGGTCGTCAAGCGCCCCGGCGACGAGGTCTTCGCCGGCACCCTCAACGGCACCGGCGCCCTGCGCGTCCGGGTCGGGCGCGACCCGGCCGACTCGGTGATCGCCCGCATCGTGGCCCTGGTCGAGGAGGCCTCCCGCACCAAGGCGCCGACCCAGCTCTTCATCGAGAAGATCGAGCAGCGGTACGCGGTCGGCGTGGTGGTCGCCACCCTCGCCGTGTTCGGCATCCCGCTCGCCTTCGGCGAGAACCTCACCGACGCCCTGCTGCGGGCGATGACCTTCATGATCGTCGCCTCGCCGTGCGCGGTCGTCCTCGCCACCATGCCGCCCCTGCTGTCCGCCATCGCCAACGCCGGCCGGCACGGCGTCCTGGTCAAGTCGGCCGTCGCGATGGAACGCCTCGGGGAGACCGACGCGGCGGCCCTCGACAAGACCGGCACCCTCACCGAGGGCACCCCCGAGGTGACGGCCGTGCGCCCGCTGCCCGGCTCCGGCCTCGACGAGGACGCCCTGCTCGCCCTGGCCGCCTCCGCCGAGCACCCCAGCGAGCATCCGCTCGCCCGCGCCGTGGTGGCCTCGGCCCACGCCCGCGGCCTGCCCCTCGCCCCGGCCGCGGACTTCACCGCCCTGCCCGGCCGCGGCATCACCGCCACCGTGGACGGACGCGTGGTGACCGTCGGGCGCGCGGAGGAGACGGAGGCGAGCGACGGCGAGACCGTCATCCGCGTCACCCGCGACGGCACCCCGGTGGGCACCCTCGCCCTGTCCGACCGCCTCCGCCACGACGCCCCGGCCGCCACCTCCGCCCTGACGGCCCTCACCGGCACCGCACCCGTCCTCCTCACCGGCGACAACGCCCGCGCCGCCGTCCGCGTGGCCACCGCGACCGGCCTCACCGACGTCCGCGCCGGCCTCCTGCCCGAGGACAAGGTGAACGCCGTGCGGGACCTCCAGACGGCCGGCCGCAAGGTGCTGTTCGTCGGCGACGGCGTCAACGACGCGCCCGCCCTCGCCGCCGCCCACGCCGGCATCGCCATGGGCCGCGCGGGCTCCGACCTGGCCCTGGAGACGGCGGACGCGGTCGTCGTGCGCGACGAGCTCGCGGCCGTGCCCGCGGTGGTGCGGCTGTCCCGCACCGCCCGCCGGCTGGTGCTGCAGAACCTCGTCATCGCGGGCACGGCCATCACCGGCCTCGTCCTGTGGGACCTCATCGGCCACCTCCCGCTCCCGCTCGGCGTCGCCGGCCACGAGGGCTCGACGGTGCTGGTCGGCCTGAACGGGCTGCGGCTGCTGCGTGAGTCGGCGTGGCGATCCGGGCAGCCGCAGGACACGTGAGGGTGATGTCGGATTCCCGCCGGACCGGTGCGGTCCCGTGCCCGATCCTTGAGGCATGCAGAAGGGGATGCACACCGACACGGAGCGCTGCGTGCGCGCCGTGCAGTCCAAGGACGCGCGGTTCGACGGCTGGTTCTTCACCGCCGTCCTGACCACCGGCATCTACTGCCGGCCCAGTTGCCCGGTGGTGCCGCCGAAGCCGGAGAACATGGTCTTCCACCCGAGCGCGGCGGCCTGCCAGCAGGCCGGGTTCCGGGCCTGCAAGCGCTGCCGACCCGACACCAGCCCCGGCTCGCCGGAGTGGAACCGGCGCGCCGACCTCGTGGGCCGCGCCATGCGGCTGATCGCCGACGGGGTGGTGGACCGCGAGGGCGTACCCGGTCTCGCCGCCCGGCTCGGCTACAGCACCCGGCAGGTCGAACGCCAGCTGCTCGCCGAGCTGGGCGCGGGCCCCCTCGCCCTCGCCCGCGCCCAGCGCGCCCAGACCGCGCGGCTGCTCGTCGAGACGACCGCGCTTCCCATGGCGCAGATCGCCTTCGCGGCCGGATTCTCCTCCATCCGCGCCTTCAACGACACGGTGCGCGAGGTCTTCGCCCTCTCCCCGAGCGACCTGCGCGCCCGAGCGCCGAAGAACCCCCACCACACCCCCGGGGCGCTGTCGCTGCGCCTGCCGTTCCGCGCCCCGCTCAACCCCGACAACCTCTTCGGCCACCTCGCCGCGACCGCCGTACCCGGGGTGGAGGAATGGCGGGACGGCGCCTACCGGCGCACCCTGCGGCTGCCGTACGGCCACGGCATCGTGGCCCTCGCCCCGCGGCCCGACCACATCGCCTGCCGTCTCACCCTCAGCGACCTGCGCGACCTCCCCGTCGCGATCAGCCGCTGCCGGCGCCTGCTCGACCTGGACGCCGACCCGGTCGCGGTCGACGACCAGCTGCGCACGGACCCGGTGCTCGCGCCCCTGGTCGACAAGGCACCCGGCCGCCGCGTCCCGCGCACGGTGGACGAGGCGGAGTTCGCCGTACGGGCCGTCCTGGGGCAGCAGGTCTCCACGGCCGCCGCCCGCACCCACGCGGCCCGCCTGGTCACCGCGCACGGCGAGCCCGTGGACGACCCCGAGGGCGGCCTCACCCACCTCTTCCCGTCCCCCGGGGCACTGGCCGCCCTGGATCCCGAGACCCTGGCCATGCCCCGCACCCGCCGCGCGACCTTCACCACCCTGGTCCGTCAACTGGCCGGGGGAGGGCTTCACCTGGGGGTGGAGAGCGACTGGTCCGAGACCCGCGCGCGGCTCCTCGCCCTCCCCGGCTTCGGTCCCTGGACGGCCGACGTCATCGCCATGCGCGCCCTGGGCGACCCCGACGCCTTCCTCCCCACCGACCTCGGCATCCGCCGCGCCGCCCGGGAACTGGACCTGCCGTCCACCCCGGCCGCGCTCACCGCCCGCGCCGCGGCCTGGCGGCCCTGGCGGGCGTACGCGGTGCAGTATCTGTGGGCGACGGACAGCCACCCGATCAACTTCCTGCCGGTGTAGGGAAGCGCACAGGAGAACAGAGAGCCGCAGACCATGAGACAGCACACCGTGACCGACAGCCCCTACGGCCCGCTGACGCTCGTCGCCGACGACGGCGTCCTGTGCGGCCTCTACATGGCCGACCAGCGCCACCGCCCCCCGGAGGAGACCTTCGGCGACCGCGACGACACCCCCTTCGCGGAGGCGGAGGAACAGCTGGCGGCGTACTTCGCGGGCGAGTTGAAGGAGTTCACCCTCGAACTGCGCCTGCACGGCACCCCGTTCCAGCGCAGCGTCTGGGACCAGCTGACGCGCATCCCCTACGGCGAGACCCGCTCCTACGGCCGACTCGCCGACATCCTCGGCAATCCCAAGGCCTCCCGCGCCGTCGGCCTCGCCAACGGCCGCAACCCGGTCAGCATCATCATCCCCTGCCACCGCGTCGTCGGCTCGACCGGCGGCCTCACCGGCTACGGCGGCGGCCTGGAGCGCAAGCAGCGCCTGCTGGATTTCGAACGGGGGGCGGCCCTGTTCTGAGACCGCCGGAGCGCTCCGGCCGCGCCCGGACCGCCGGGGGACGGCGGCCGGGCCGTCGGAGCGGGGTCAGGCGGCGCTCTCGGCGGCCAGCCGGCGCAGGAGTCCGGGCAGCGCCGTGCCGATCGGCTCGCGGATGATCTCGTCGGCGCGGTCGTCGTACGGGGTCGGCTCGGCGTTGACGACGATCAGCCGGGCGCCGTGGTCGGCGGCGACCCCCGCGAGCCCGGCGGCGGGGTGGACCTGGAGGCTGGTGCCGACGGCGATGAAGACGGTGCAGGCCTTGCTGATCGACAGCGCCTCGCCGAGCACCACGGGGTCGAGCCGCTCGCCGAACATCACCGTCGCCGACTTGAGGATGCCGCCGCAGTCCCGGCACGGCGGGTCCTCCTCGCCGGCTTCGACGCGGGCGAGGGCGTCCTCCATCGGGCTGCGGGCGTGGCACCCGGTGCACACCACGCTCCGTACCGTGCCGTGCAGTTCGAGCACCTTGCGGGCCGGCATCCCGGCGAGCTGGTGCAGTCCGTCCACGTTCTGTGTGATCACCCGCACCGGCACCCCGGACCGCTCCAGCTCGGCCACGGCACGGTGCGCGGCGTTCGGCTCGGCCGTGAGCGCGCGGTTTCCGCGCCGCATCCGCCAGGAGCGGCGGCGGATCTCCGGGTCGCCCATGTAGTACTCGTAGGTCACGAGTTTCTCGGCCTCGGGATCGCGGCGCCACAGTCCGTTCGGCCCGCGGTAGTCCGGGATGCCGGAGTCCGTGCTGACGCCGGCGCCGCTGAGGAGGGCGACGAGGGGCTTGCTCATGCGGCCGAGGGTAGGCCGCCGGGCCCGGTCCGGCGAGCGGATATCGGCGGGGCCGGTCCGGCCACCGGGTCAGCGCACCCGGTGCCCGTCCTCCAGCTCCGCGGTGCCCGAGCCGTCGGCGAGGACGTCCAGCGCGGCCAGCACCCGGCGGCCCAGGGCGTCCTGGAGGTACTCGGCCAGTTCCTCGCGCGGCACCAGTCGCCAGGACAGCAGCTCCGACTCCTGCAGCCGGATCGCCCCGAGGTCGTCCTCGCCCAGCACCCCGCCGTCGTACAGGTACGCCACCAGCGGCGGCCGCCCCGGCCCGCGCACCCAGTCCACCGCCAGCAGCCGGCCCAGCTCCCGGTCCAGCCCGATCTCCTCGGCCGTCTCGCGCCGCGCCCCCTCGCGCGGGCTCTCCCCGTCGTCCGACTCGATCGTGCCGCCGGGCAGCGCCCACCCCTCCCGGTAGTTCGGCTCGACGAGCAGCACCCGTCCCTCTTCGTCCCGGAAGAGCGCGGCGGCCCCGGCGAAGACCCGGGGGAGGGAGGCGAGGTAGGCGGCGAAGTCCTGGGCGTCCTCAGTGGTGGTCATGCGGGAAGGGTAACGGCGGTGCCGGGCGCCGCTTCGGGGACGGCGCCCGGCTCGCAGGGCGCACGGCGGCACACGCCGTCCCGTGATCCACACCGGGGGCGCATGCGCCGGGGCACCTCGGGCCCGCCGGCCGCTGTGCGAGGGCCGGCAGGCAGAGCAGCCCCGCCACCCACGCGGTGCAGAAGTGCACTTTGCCGAAACCGCGAAACTCGTACAGGCCCGAGCGGTGCATGCGATTCCCTCCCCGCGCCGCGTCGCACCGTCCCGTGCGCGGCCCCCGCCCCGGCCGACCCGGCGGCATCACCCTCAGTATCGGGCGCGCCGGTGAGCGGAGGAAGGCCGTCGACCGGCAGCACCGGGGAGGAACCCTGCCGGAAAGCGGCAAGGAAGGCGGGGTCAGGTCTCGGCCTGCGCCAGCCTCAGGGTGCGCTCCGCCAGTTCGCTGATCCTTATCCCGTCGAAGCCGAAGACCGCGCTGCGCACCGTGTCCTCCAAGGGGTCCTTCCACTGCTCCGGGACGGCCGAGGCGCCGCACAGGACGCCCGCCACCGAGCCCGCCGTCGCTCCGTTGGAGTCGGTGTCCAGGCCGCCGCGCACGGTCAGGGCGATGGTACGGGTGAAGTCGCCGTCGCCGTACAGCAACCCGGCGGTGAGGACGGCGGCGTTCGGGACCGTGTGGATCCAGCCGAGGCCCAGGGTCTCCTCCGTGAGGGTCGTGAGGGTGTCCTCCCAGGCCAGCCCGGTCTCGTGCAGGGAGGCCACCCGGCGTACGGTGCGGGCGAGGCGGCTGCTCGCCGGGATCACCGCCAGCGCCTCGTCCACCGCGTGCCGCACGGTGGGCGCCGTGAACGCCGCCGAGATCAGCGCGGCCGCCCACATCGCGCCGTACACGCCGTTCCCCGTGTGCGACAGCACCGCGTCCCGGCGGGCCAGCGAGGCGGCGCGGCGCGGGGCGCCCGGTGAGGTCCAGCCGTGGATGTCGGCCCGGATCAGGGCGCCGATCCACTCCTGGTACGGGTTGTCGTACGTGGCCGTGAGCGGCGGTTTGAGGCCGTTCGCGAGGTTCCGGTACGCCGCCCGCTCCGCCGTGAAGGTCTGGAGGTACGGCAGCCGCAGCAGCCACAGGTCGCCCACCTGCTCGGTGCTGAAGCCGAAGCCGTGGGTCTCCAGCAGGTCCAGGCCGAGGATCGCGTAGTCGATGTCGTCGTCGCGGCAGCTGCCGTGGACGCGGCCCCGCACGCAGGCACGCCACTCCGGGCGCAGCTCGAGTCCCTCGCTCTCGCTCAGCGGCTCGGGGAGGTAGTCGGTGAGGGGGAGGGCGTTCGCCCGCCGCAGGTAGCGGTCGATGCGCTCGCGCGTCCACACCTCGCCCTGCTCCACCGGCTTGCCGAGCATGTTGCCCGCGATCCGGCCCAGCCAGCCTCCGAGGATGCGGTCGGCCAGTCCTGACTCCGTGCCCACAGCGGTCATGGATCCGGTCTACCCGAATCCCGGCGTGACCGCGCGTCCCCGCGCCGGGCTCGCGGCCGTTCCACGGGCTGGGCAGGGCATGACGGCGACGGCGCCCGCCGGTTAAGGTCACAGCGGCGCGACTGGCCTTGGCGCACGCGAGGCCCGGAGAGCGAGGGGAATGCAAGTGGCGGACGCTGCAGTGAGCGGCACTCGTACGACGCAGTCGGCACGGCGGGTGCTCGTCGCCGCGGACAAGTTCAAGGGATCGCTGACGGCCGTGGAGGTGGCCGACCGGGTGACGGCCGGGCTGCGCCGGGTCGTACCGGGCCTGGTGGTCGAGGCGCTGCCCGTGGCCGACGGCGGTGACGGCACCGTGGCCGCGGCGGTCGCGGCCGGGTTCGAGCGGCGGGAGGTACGGGTCGCGGGCCCGCTCGGTGACGAGGTGACGGCGGCGTACGCGCTGCGCGGTGACACCGCCGTCGTGGAGATGGCGGAGGCCAGCGGGTTGCAGCGGCTGCCGGACGGCGTCCTCGCGCCCCTCACGGCGTCCACGTACGGCTCCGGCGAACTGCTGCGGGCCGCGCTGGACGCGGGGGCGCGCACCCTCGTCTTCGGGGTCGGCGGCAGCGCCACCACCGACGGCGGCGCGGGCATGCTGTCGGCGCTGGGCGCCCGGTTCCTGAAGGCCGACGGCGAGCCGGTGGCGCCGGGCGGCGGCGGACTCGCCGAGCTGGCCTCGGCCGACCTGTCCGGTCTCGACCCGCGCCTCGGCGAGGTCGAGCTGATCCTCGCGAGCGACGTCGACAACCCGCTGACCGGCCCGAAGGGCGCCCCGGCGGTCTACGGCCCGCAGAAGGGCGCCTCTCCCGAGGACGTGGAGCGGCTGGACGCGGCCCTCGCGCACTTCGCGAAGGTGCTGGAGGACGCGGTCGGCCCGCGGGCCGCCGAGTACGCCGCCTCGCCGGGCGCGGGCGCGGCGGGCGGCATCGGATACGGCGCGCTGCTGCTCGGGGCGGGTTTCCGGCCCGGGATCGAGGTCATGCTGGACGTGCTCGGCTTCGCGCACGCGCTCGAGCGGGCCGATCTCGTCATCACCGGCGAGGGGTCCCTGGACCAGCAGACCCTGCACGGCAAGGCGCCGGCGGGTGTCGCCGCCGCGGCCCGGGCGGCGGACAAGGAGGTCGTCGCGGTGTGCGGGCGGCTCGCCCTGCCGCCGGAGACGCTGGGCCGGGCGGGGATCCGGCGGGCCTACGCGCTGACGGACCTGGAGCCGGACGTGGCGAAGTGCATCGCGGACGCGGGTCCGATCCTGGAGCGGACGGCTGAGCGGATCGCGCGGGATTTCCTGGGCTGAGGCGCCGGGGGCTCCCGCCCCCGCCGCCCTTCCCCGTCCCACTCCCGGGGGCTGCCGCCCCCGGACCCCCGCTCCGGCCCCGGACGGGCCTCGTCCTCGAACGCCGGACGGACCGAGTGTGCCTGACGGCGCCCTTTCAGCCGACCGGGCCGGGCACCAGGGCAAGCGAAGGGCCCCGGACCCGTCCGGGTCCGGGGCCCCACTCGGCGGAGCGTCACGGCAACTGCGCCGCCCGCGCCTCCCGCCGGTTGTCGCGGAAGTTGTTCACCCGCCGCGCCGTCGCGAACAGCGGGATCACCGCGCCCATCACCAGCTGCAGCGCGCAACCGGTCTGCAGGAGCAGCTGACCGCTCGGGGCGTCGAACGCCCAGGCCGCCAGCAGGCCCATGCTGAGCACGATCCAGGAGAGCATCGCCACCGCGAGGCGGCCCCGCGGCTTGGGGTACTCCACCCGGCTCACCATCAGCCAGGCGGTGCCCAGGATCGCCAGCAGCGTCGCCACGAACGGCAGCTCCAGCAGCACGATCGAGACGACGGTCAGCGCGCCGAACGGCGACGGCATGCCCTGGAAGGTGCCGTCCTTCACCGTGACGCAGGAGAATCTCGCCAGCCTCAGCACCACCGCCAGCAGCACCACGATCGCCCCGACCGCGGCCACTCTCTGGTGCGCGTCGTCCGCGACCATGCCGTACACCAGGACGAAGTACGCCGGCGCCAGGCCGAAGCTGATCAGGTCCGAGAGGTTGTCCAGCTCGGCGCCCATGGGGGAGGAGCGCAGCTTGCGCGCCACCAGGCCGTCGAACAGGTCGAAGACCGCCGCGCACAGCATCAGGATGACGGCGGTGGCCGCGCTGTGGCGGGCCATGCCGGTCTCCTGGCTGCCCTGCAGGTGCGGGATCAGGATGCCGGTGGTGGTGAAGTACACCGCCATGAAGCCGCAGGTGGCGTTGCCTAGGGTGAGGGTGTCCGCTATCGACAGGCGGAGCGAGAGGGGCATCTCCTCCTCGTCGTCCGCCTCGTCGGCCTCGGGCACCCAGCCGGTCTGTGTGTCCGGATCAATCACGGTCAATGCGAGTCACCCCAGCCACGGTCTTCTGGCCGACCTCGACGGCCACCTCCACGCCCTCGGGCAGGTAGAGGTCGACGCGCGAGCCGAACCGGATCAGACCGATGCGCTCGCCCTGCTCGACCTTGGTGCCCTGCGGCACGTAGGGGACGATGCGGCGGGCCACCGCACCGGCGATCTGGATCATCTCGATGTCGCCGAGCTCGGTGTCGAAGTGCCACACGACACGCTCGTTGTTCTCGCTCTCCTTGTTGAAGGCGGGAACGAAGCCACCGGGGATGTGCTCGACCGACGTCACCGTGCCGGACAGCGGGGCCCGGTTCACGTGGACGTTGAGCGGGCTCATGAAGATCGCGACGCGGGTACGGCCGTCCTTCCACGGCATGATGCTCTGCACCACACCGTCGGCGGGCGAGATGACCCGGCCCTGGGTGATCTCGCGCTCGGGGTCGCGGAAGAACCACAGCATCCCCGCCGCCAGGGCGGTGGCGGGGACGGCGACGGCCTTGGCCGCACCCGAGCGGCGGGCGCGCAGAAGGCTGACGGCTGCGGTGGCGACGGTCGGCAGAAGCCACGGCGATGCTCCGCGCGCGAGGCGTACGCCGGCGAGGCTGTCGCGAGGTGCAGAGGTTTGGCTGTGGGGCATGGATGACCTTCGTAGCGGATGATGCCGCGCAGTGACGGGGGACGGCGGCTTTCCGGCGATCGTAGCGGCTCTCGGCCGCAACTGGGTAAGCCAGGCAACCGAGTCGACGGCCGAAGAGTGCATACGGGGTGTGATCCTCTTCTCCAAGAAAACACCCCGTATCCGGACAATCAGCCCTGGAATCGATACTCTTCGAGCAGCCGCCGACCGATGATCATTTTCTGGATCTCGGCGGTGCCTTCACCGATCAGCAGCATCGGGGCCTCACGGTAGAGGCGCTCGATCTCGTACTCCTTGGAGAAGCCGTAGCCGCCGTGGATCCGGAAGGCGTCCTCCACGACCTCCTTGCAGTATTCGGAGGCGAGGTACTTCGCCATCCCTGCTTCAAGGTCGTTTCGTTCCCCCGAGTCCTTTTTGCGTGCTGCGTTCACCATCATCGCATGCGCGGCCTCCACCTTGGTAGCCATCTCCGCGAGCTTGAACTGAATGGCCTGGTGCTGGGCGATCGGCTTGCCGAAAGTGTGACGCTGCTGGGCGTACTGGACACCCAGTTCGAAGGCACGCTGAGCGACGCCACAGCCACGCGCCGCCACGTTGACGCGGCCGACCTCGACACCGTCCATCATTTGGTAAAAACCTCGGCCGGTGACCCCGCCGAGCACCCGGTCGGCCGGAACGCGCAGGCCGTCCATGATGAGCTCGGTGGTGTCGACGCCCTTGTAGCCCATCTTGTCGATCTTGCCCGGAATGGTGAGACCGGGACGGACCTCACCGAAACCGGGCTCCTTCTCCACCAGGAAGGTGGTCATCGACTTGTGGGGCGCGGTGCCCTCGGGGTGTCCTTCGTCACTTCGCACCAGAACGGCCACGAGGGACGACGTACCGCCGTTCGTCAGCCACATCTTCTGGCCGTTCAGGACGTACTCGTCGCCGTCCCTGACCGCCTTCGACGTGATCGCCGACACATCGGAGCCCAGGCCCGGCTCCGACATCGAGAACGCGCCGCGGATGTCGCCGGCCGCCATCCTCGGCAGGAAGTGGTCCTTCTGCTCCTGCGTGCCGTGCTGCTTGAGCATGTACGCCACGATGAAGTGGGTGTTGATGATGCCGGACACCGACATCCAGCCGCGGGCGATCTCCTCCACGCACAGCGCGTAGGTGAGCAGCGACTCGCCCAGGCCCCCGTACTCCTCGGGGATCATCAGACCGAACAGGCCGAGTTCCTTCAGGCCGTCGACGATCTGCTGCGGGTACTCGTCGCGGTGCTCCAGCTCGGTGGCGACCGGGATGATCTCCTTGTCCACGAAGTCCCGGACGGTGGACAGGATCTCCTGCTGGACGTCGGTCAGACCGGCGGTCTGGGCGAGGCGCGCCATTACTTCTCCTGCTGCTTCGGCTCCGGGCGGCCGGGCTGCTCGCCGCCGCGCTCCTTGATGTACGTCTCGGTCGGCACCATCACCTTGCGGCGGAACACGCAGACGAGCGTGCCGTCCTGCTTGTAGCCCCTGGTCTCGACGTGCACGATGCCGCGGTCGTTCTTCGACTTCGACGGCCACTTGTCCAGCACCGTCGTCTCGCCGTAGACCGTGTCGCCGTGGAAGGTCGGCGCCACGTGCCTGAGCGACTCGATCTCCAGGTTGGCGATGGCCTTGCCGGAGACGTCCGGCACGGACATGCCGAGCAGCAGGGAGTAGACGTAGTTCCCGACGACGACGTTCTTGCCGAAGTCCGTCGTCTTCTCCGCATAGTTGGTGTCCATGTGGAGCGGGTGGTGGTTCATGGTGAGGAGACAGAACAGGTGGTCGTCGTACTCCGTGACCGTCTTGCCCGGCCAGTGCTTGTACGTCGCCCCGACCTCGAACTCCTCGTAGGTGCGTCCGAACTGCATCGCCGTCACGCCTCCGGGATCTCGAACGTGCTGGTGCGCCGCATGCCGGCGGCGCGTCCCTTGCCCGCGACGACCAGGGCCATCTTGCGGCTGGCCTCGTCGATCATCTCGTCGCCGAGCATCGCGGAGCCCTTCTTGCCGCCCGCCTCGGACGTGTAGTACTCGTACGCGTCCAGGATCAGCTCGGCGTGGTCGTAGTCCTCCTGCGAGGGCGAGAACACCTCGTTGGCGGCGTCGACCTGACCGGGGTGCAGCACCCACTTGCCGTCGAAGCCGAGCGCGGCGGCGCGGCCGGCCACCTCGCGGAAGCCGTCGACGTTGCGGATCTGCAGGTAGGGGCCGTCGATCGCCTGGAGGTCGTTGGCGCGGGCGGCCATCAGGATCTTCATCAGGATGTAGTGGTAGGCGTCCGCCGGGTAGCCGGGCGGCTGCTCGCC
>NZ_JAPSKQ010000309.1 GCF_031181555.1 Streptomyces sp.
CAGGTGATGCGGGCACCGGCGCTGCCGAGGAAGCCGCCGACGAGGGAGAGCAGCCCGGTCAGCTGCCAGAAGGCGTAGAGAGCGCCGGGGGCGACGGCCAGGTGGGCGGCCTGGTCGGCGAGGAACATCCGAATCGGGTGGTCGACCGTGCCCCACAGTCCGCTGCGGTCACCGCTGCCGGTGTCCGGGACGGCGGAGAGGCCCTTGAGCGCGGCGGAGGTGATGTCGCCGGCGGCGTCCAGCATCAACACGATGAGGCTGAGTCCACCGAACAGCGCTGCCGTCTTGATCCAGTTGGCGAGTCCGTGCCGGCTGGCGTGCCGGGCCTGGAAGATCTCCTCCCACCGCGAAGTCGACGGGTTCGCGGATTCTCGGGGTGGAGTCGCGGGGAACCGGAGGGGGACGTGGCGCCCGCTGGCGGAGTAGCCGACGGGTTCGGCCTTGGGGAACATCGGTATGATCTTGCCCGGCATGTCTAGGCCCTGTTCTCGTATAGCTACGGCCAACGGACATGCGCTGTGTGACGGGGTGCCGGTAAGAACCGCGACACCAGCCGCAAACGGCGGTGATCAGTCGTTGGATGGTGATCTTCCTGGGCTGGGCGGCTCGTACACTGACGAAAATGGAGGACCACACGGCCACCGGGATCGGTGCACGTCCGGCGCCCGTCTTGCGGCAGTACGTCGACTCGTATGTCGGCTTCGACCTCCGCGGGCTCCCGGCGGGGGTGCACTGCGGCCCGCCGAGCCGCGCGCTCACTGCGGTGATCAGCCTGTCAGATCCTTTGGAGGTGGCGGCGGGCGTTGACGACGGGTCGCCGGTCACCCGATTCGGCAGCGTGGCCGGCGGTCTGATGTGCCGGTCCGTCGCGATTCACCACGACGGACGCCAGCAAGGTGTTCAGGTATCGCTGACACCGCTCGGGGCCCGGGCCATCTACGGCATGCCCGCCGCCGAGCTCGCCCACCGACTGGTCCCACTTGACGAGCTTCTCGGAGCGCTTGCCGTCGAGCTGGTCGACCGGCTCCGATCTGCGACAACATGGGCGGCGCGGTTCACCGCGCTGGACGAATTGCTCCTCCGAGCTGTCGGCCGTGGCGCCTGCGGCGACCATGTGCGCTGGGTGCGCCCCGAGGTAGCCGAGGCATGGCGCCGCCTCGTCGCCGCGCGGGGTTGCGTCCAGGTTGGTGCCGTCGCCGCGGAACTCGGCTGGAGCCGTCGGTACCTCACCGAGCGGTTTCGCGGTGAGGTGGGCCTGTCGCCGAAGACCTTCGCCCGAGTCTTGCGCTTCGAGCACGCGCACGAACTGGCGGCGGCGCAGGACCCGCTCCCGTGGAGCGATGTGGCAACCGTCTCCGGCTACGCCGACCAGGCCCATCTCGTTCGGGACTGGCGCGAGTTCACGGGCCGATCGCCGACGGCCTGGCGTCGCAGCGAAGTCCTCCTCGGAGCCGGGTAGCCGCCAACCGTCCGCCCGTCGCGGCGGCTTCTCTTCCCTTTTCTTCAAGACCGCCCGATCGCTGCCGTGGACGATCGTCGGCATGAGACTCGTCAACCACGAACGCAATGCCATGGACCTGCGGACCACCCCCGTGCACCTCGGACTGGGATCGAGAGCGAAACCCGTCAAGGGCTTCACCTGGGACCCGGAGGTGCTCCAGGCCTACAGCGCCGCGGTCGCGGCAGACGGCGCCGAGGGCCGGATGGTGATGATCTTCGACGGCGACGGGCTCGGCGACCATTGGGAGAGCCACCCGGCAGGCGACGAACTGGTCGTTTGCCTCAGCGGGTCCGTGACGGTCACCCGCGACGTGGACGGGGTCCCCGACCGCGTTCTGCTCGGGCCGGGCGAGGCCACCATCAACCCGGCCGGGGTATGGCACGTGGTCGACATGGAGGGGCCGACGTCCATCCTGGCCATCACTGCGACCCTCGGCACCGACCACCGTCCTCGGACCGACACCCGCCCGACCGAACGCGTCGGCACGCCCAGCCCGGAGGAAGCGCCGTGACGACACGCATCGCGTGCCTCGGCGACAGCCTCACCCGCGCGCAGTTCAGCGTCGACTACCTGGATCTTCTCGGACGACGCCACCCTCCCGGTGACGTGCAGCTTGCCCGTTTCGGCGCCAACGGCGACTTCGCCTACAACCTCTTGCAGCGCCTCGATGCCGTCGTCACGAACCCACCCGATGTGATCACCGTGTTGATCGGGACCAACGACGCCCGAGCGAGCCTTGCCGGCTACCCCGTCGAGCAGGCCATGAAGCGCAAACAGCTCCCCGATCGCCCGTCGGCCGGCTGGTTCCAACAGTGCCTGGGAGCCGTCGTCGCACGGCTGCGAGCGGAGACCGACGCGACGATCGGTCTGCTGTCGCTACCGGTACTCGGCCAACAACTCGACGGAGCAGCGGCACAGGCATCGCAGGCGTACAGCCGGATGATCGCCGAGGTCGCCGCCACCAACGAGGTGGCCTACCTTCCGCTCCACGAACGCCAGATCGAGGAACTGCGCCAAGCGGACCCGCCGCCGATTTCATACCGGGAGGTGACGCCCGCAGCGGCCGTCGGCGTCCTCGTCCAGCACGCAGTGCTGCGCCGCAGCCTCGACACGATCTCGCGGCGGCGAGGTCTCGTGCTCACGACCGACCACATCCACCAGAACAGCCGCGGCGCCACCCTAATCGCTGAGGTCATCGACGCCGGTCTGCTGCCCCAGAGCGCGTAGCTGGTTCCGGCGCCCGGCCAGTCGGATGCCATCTACCGCGCGGAGGTGGCATCCGAACCAGGCGGTCAACGGCTACGCCACGCATCAAGATCAACTCATCGCCCCTTTGGTGCGTATCTTGGCTGTACCACGGGTTCGGGACTGCCGATTAGGCTTGGGTGGGCTCTGGCCCGAATCGGTGGGGGTGGGCTACTCTGACGTACTTCAGTGCGGTCGTGTCGGAGATCCCGAAGACGCGCATCGGTGCTGTCACGTTGTTGAGTGTGTGAGTGCCTGATGGTGTGTCGGGTGTGGTGGGGCCGGGTTCCTGCTCCGTGCTCACGCTGCGGTGGGCAGGCCGGTGGCGCCGGTGACCTGGTCCCAGATG
>NZ_JAPSKQ010000310.1 GCF_031181555.1 Streptomyces sp.
GCGCCGCCAACAACCAGCTCGCCCACCCGGGTGTGGAGAAGGACCTCGCCGACCGCGGGATCCTCTACGCGCCGGACTACGTGGTGAACGCCGGCGGGGTCATCCAGGTCGCCGACGAGCTGCACGGGTTCGACTTCGACCGGTGCAAGGCGAAGGCGGCGAAGATCTTCGACACCACGCTCGCCATATTCGCACGTGCGAAGGCGGACGGGATTCCGCCGGCCGCCGCGGCCGACCGGATCGCCGAGCAGCGGATGGCGGAGGCGCGCCCGGTGGCATGACGCCCGGGGCCTGCCACCGGGGCCCGGGGCACGAGGTGTGCGCGGGCGCCCGGCAGCAGGCGCCCGCGCGCGTTCGGCCGGTACCCGCCGGGGGGCACTTGGAGAGAACTCTCACTTCTCCCGGCGGGTCGACCGCCGATAAGTGGTTAAAATCGCGTTTGACCAGCGAGGACGGGACGTCTCGAAGGTCTGGGCGCGGGCACGTCATGCGGGCGACGTACCGTATGGGCGCGGGCTCAGGTACCGTGGAAGCTCTACAGACCGGCCTCTCCGATGAGAGTCCGTTCTGGACCATGAACGCGTGTCAAGACTCTGGGGCCGTCGAGCCCCGTCGTTGAGGGGGTCGAGCCATGGGGCGCGGCCGGGCCAAGGCCAAGCAGACGAAGGTCGCCCGCCAGCTGAAGTACAACAGCGGTGGGACGGACCTCGCACGCCTGGCCGAGGAGCTGGGCGCATCGACGTCGAACCAGTCACCGAACGGTGACCATTTCGAGGCCGATGAGCAAGACGACGACCTGTACGCACGGTACGCCGACCTCTACGAGGACGACGACGAGGACGAGGACGACCCGTCCTCGCAACAGCGTCGCGGCGCTTGACCTTGCACTGAGCATCAGCCCGGTCGGTGACTGAGGGTCACCGACCGGGTTTCATGCTGCCCGCTCATCACACGCGCGGGCGGCGCCCCGGTGCTCGGCGTCCCTGCGCTCAGTTCGCGTAGTCGCCCACGAGGGCCGCGCCGGTCGGGTGCTCGCCGCGGTCGGTGATCTCGCCGGCCACCCAGGCGTCCACGCCGCGGTCGGCCAGCGTCGCCAGCGCCACGTCCGTGGACTCCTGCGGCACGATCGCGATCATGCCGACGCCCATGTTGAGGGTCTTCTCCAGCTCCAGGCGCTCGACCGAACCGGTCCTGCCGACGAGGTCGAAGACCGGGGCGGGGGTCCAGGTGGAGCGGTCGACGACCGCGTGCAGCCCGTCCGGGACGACCCGGGCCAGGTTGGCCGCGAGGCCGCCGCCGGTGACGTGGCTGAAGGCGTGCACCTCGGTGGTGCGCGTCAGGGCCAGGCAGTCCAGCGAGTAGATCTTGGTGGGCTCCAGCAGCTCCTCGCCGAGGGTGCGGCCCAGTTCGTCGATCCGGCCGTCCAGGGCGAGTCCGGCCCGGTCCAGCAGCACGTGCCGGACGAGGGAGTACCCGTTCGAGTGAAGACCGGAGGACGCCATGGCGATCACCGCGTCGCCCTCGCGGATGCGGTCCGCGCCGAGCAGCCGGTCGGCCTCCACGACGCCCGTACCGGCGCCGGCGACGTCGAAGTCGTCCGGACCGAGCAGACCGGGGTGCTCGGCCGTCTCACCGCCGACCAGGGCGCACCCGGCCAGCACACAGCCCTCGGCGATGCCCTTGACGAGGGCGGCGACGCGCTCCGGGTGGACCTTGCCGACGCAGATGTAGTCGGTCATGAACAGCGGCTCGGCACCGCACACCACGATGTCGTCCATGACCATGGCGACCAGGTCGTGGCCGATGGTGTCGTACACGCCCATCCGGCGGGCGATGTCGACCTTGGTGCCGACGCCGTCCGTGGCGGAGGCGAGCAGAGGACGGTCGTAGTTCTTCAGGGCGGAGGCGTCGAAGAGGCCGGCGAAACCGCCGAGGCCGCCGAGGACCTCGGGGCGCTGCGTCTTCTTCACCCACTCCTTCATGAGTTCGACCGCGCGGTCGCCCGCTTCGATGTCGACGCCTGCTGCTGCGTAACTGGCACCGGTGTTCTCGGACATGGCTGAGAGAGCTTTCGTGTCGTACGGCAGGGCTTACGGGCGGCGGATCGCGTCGACCGCGGCCGGGGCGGCGGTGCCGGCGGCCAGTTCGGTCTCCAGGAGCTGCTTGCCGAGGAGCTCGGGGTCGGGCAGCTCCATCGGGTACTCGCCGTCGAAGCAGGCACGGCACAGGTTCGGCTTGGCGATGGTGGTCGCCTCGATCATGCCGTCGATGGAGATGTACGCCAGGGAGTCGGCGCCCAGCGAGGTGCCGATCTCCTCGATGGTCATGCCGTTGGCGATGAGCTCGGCGCGGGTGGCGAAGTCGATGCCGAAGAAGCAGGGCCACTTCACGGGCGGCGAGGAGATCCGGATGTGGACCTCGGCGGCGCCCGCCTCGCGGAGCATGCGGACCAGGGCGCGCTGGGTGTTGCCGCGGACGATCGAGTCGTCGACGACGACCAGGCGCTTGCCCTTGATGACTTCCTTGAGGGGGTTCAGCTTCAGGCGGATGCCGAGCTGCCGGATGGTCTGCGAGGGCTGGATGAACGTCCGTCCGACGTACGCGTTCTTGACCAGGCCGGCGCCGAAGGGGATGCCGGACGCCTCCGCGTAGCCGATGGCGGCCGGGGTACCGGACTCCGGGGTCGGTATGACCAGGTCGGCCTCGACCGGGGCCTCCGCGGCGAGGCGGCGGCCCATCTCGACGCGCGAGAGGTACACGTTCCGGCCGGCGATGTCGGTGTCCGGGCGGGCCAGGTACACGTACTCGAAGACGCACCCCTTGGGCTTCGCTTCCGCGAATCGGGAGGTGCGCAGCCCGTTCTGGTCGATGGCGACGAACTCGCCCGGCTCGATCTCGCGCACGAAGCTCGCGCCGCAGATGTCGAGCGCGGCGGACTCGGAGGCGACGACCCAGCCGCGCTCCAGGCGGCCGAGGACCAGCGGGCGGATGCCCTGCGGGTCACGGGCCGCGTAGAGGGTGTTCTCGTCCATGAAGACGAGGCTGAAGGCGCCCCTGACCTTCGGGAGGACGACGTGCGCGGCCTG
>NZ_JAPSKQ010000145.1 GCF_031181555.1 Streptomyces sp.
GGTTTGACGATGTTGTAGCAGTAGACGAGTTCACCGGCGCTGGCGTGCCCGGACACGTGCACCTTGGCGTTGCCCTTGTGGACCACGTGGGCGCCCCACCGGGTGAGTCCGTTGATCACCCGGTAGACGGCGTTCTCGTTGCCGGGGATGAGGGAGCTGGCGAGCAGGACGGTGTCGCCCTCGCCGATGCGGATCTGGTGGTCGCGGTTGGCCATCCGCGACAGCGCGGCCATCGGTTCGCCCTGGGAGCCGGTGCACACCAGAGTGATCTTGTGGTCCGGGAGTTTCTCCAGCTCCTTCGTGCTCACGACCAGACCGGAGGGGACCTTCAGATAGCCCAGATCACGGGCGATGCCCATGTTGCGGACCATCGACCGGCCGACGAAGGCGACCTTGCGGCCGTGCTGGTGGGCGGCGTCCAGGACCTGCTGGATGCGGTGCACATGACTGGCGAAGCTGGAGACGATGACCCGCCGGGGAGCGGTGCGCATCACCTGCTCGATCGCGGGGTTCGGTTCGCGTTCGGAGGTGGTGAAGCCGGGTACCTCGGCGTTGGTGGAGTCGGTGAGGAAGAGATCGACGCCTTCCTCGCCGAGGCGTGCGAAGGCGCGCAGGCCGGTGATCCGGTTGTCGAGGGGGAACTGGTCCATCTTGAAGTCGCCGGTGTGCGGCACCAGTCCGGCGCTCGTGTGCAGGGCTACCGCGAGCCCGTCCGGGATGGAGCGGTTGACGGCCACGAACTCGCCGCGGTGCACGGCCTCCACCGCGTGCCAGCCGAACCGCGTGGCCAGCACCCTGTCGTACGCCGTCGGCGTGCCGCCGCGCTGGACGTGTCCGAGGATGACCGGACGGGCCTCCTTGCCGAGCCGCGCCTCCAGCTCGAGGGAGAGCTGCCGCGCGATCCCGGCGAACCGCTCGTGGCCGTAGACGTCCTTGCCGCCCTCGTCGAAGTCCATCGTCCCGGGCTTCGGCTTGGCGCCCTCGGCGGCCACCACGATCGCGAACCGCTTGCCGGCCGAGAACCGCTCACCGACCCTCGCGGACCGATCGTGCTGGTCTGGGACAACCTCAACACCCACCTCACCGCCGGGATGCGCCGCTACATCGCCGACCGCGACTGGCTCACCGTCTTCCAGCTGCCGTCCCACGCACCCGACCTCAACCCGGTCGAGGACATCTGGTCCGTTCTGTGACGCACCACCACGGCCAACCGGGCCTTCACCGACCCCGACGACCTGATCACCGCGATCCGACGCGGCCTACGCCGACTCCAGCACCGCCACGACGTCCTCGACGGCTGCCTCACCGGCACCGGCCTCCGCGCGAGCCACCATGACGACACCACGCTTTGAAGGTCAGTAAGTCCATGGCCGGAGAACGCGATCTTCCCTTGCCGGGGCCAGTGCTGGTGGCCCTCAAGTCGTTCAAGGCTCTCCAGGCCAGGAAGAAGCCCGTCCTGGGTGGGGCTTACTCGGACGGTGCCGGGTGGCCTTCAGGCTGCTGATCGGAGTGATCACGGAAGACTTCCGGCTGCGTCACGTCGATCCTTGGGGACGGCACTACGTGCTTTGCTGCAAACCCGGATCAGCTGGCAGCCGTGCCGTTGGAGGAAGCAGCGCGTCGACGCGAGGACTGGGTGAGAGCGTGGCCAGGAGGCCACACTGCCCCACCGGACACGCGTACACGCCGAAGGGCTCAGACTCGATCGACGAGGCCGTCGGCAGTGCCCGACGAGTCGAGCCGCGAGGGCCTGAGCCGCCGGCTTCCCCGGCTGTGTGAGATTTCGTGAGACGTGAGAGGGTCTGGGGCGTGAGTGAGACACCGTCGAACACCCTGCAATACCGCTTTGACGGGCCAGAAGAGGCCCCGGTCCTGATCCTCGGCCCCTCACTGGGTACCACATGGCACATGTGGGACCGGCAGGTCCCCGAACTGACCCGGCAGTGGCGCGTGTTCCGGTTCGATCTGCCGGGACACGGAGGCGCCCCCGCGTACCCCGCGGGCGCGGTCGCCGATCTCACCGCGCGGCTGCTCACCACCCTCGAGGGCCTCGGCGTGCAGCGCTTCGGCTACGCGGGCTGCGCGTTCGGCGGCGCCATCGGCATCGAACTGGCCCTGCGCCACCCCGAACGCCTCGCCTCCCTCGCGCTGATCGCCGCCTCGCCCCGGTTCGGCACGGCGGACGAGTTCCGCCAGCGCGGGGTCGTCGTGCGCACCAACGGCCTCGACCCCATCGCCCGCTCCGCGCCGGACCGCTGGTTCACCGGCGGGTTCGCCGCCGCCCAGCCCGCGATCACCGAGTGGGCCGTGCAGATGGTGCGCACCACCGACCCCGGCTGCTACATCGCCGCCTGCGAGGCGCTCGCCTCCTTCGACGTGCGCGCCGAACTCGGCAGCGTCGGCGTGCCGACCCTGGTGCTGGTCGGCTCCGAGGACCAGGTCACCGGCCCCGCCGAGGCGCGCACCCTGGTCGCCGGGATCCCGGACGCCCGGCTCGCCGTCGTACCCGGCGCCTCCCATCTGGTGCCGGTGGAGCAGCCCGCCGCCGTCACCGACCTGCTGGTGAGGCACTTCTCCACCGCCTGGCAGCCCGTCTTCGAGACCGCCACCGGCCAGACCGCCCTGCCCGCGGCGGCGGCCGTACCGGCCCTGGCCGCCGTCCCGCCGCAGCCCGCCCCCGTCGCCGAGATCGCCCCGCCCGCCGCGGTGCCGCAGGCGCAGGGCAGGCCCGACCCGTACGACACCGGGATCAAGGTCCGCCGGGAGGTGCTGGGCGACGCGCACGTGGACGGGGTGCTGGCGCGGGCCGACGCGTTCTCGGGCGACTTCCAGGAGTTCGTCACCCGCTACGCCTGGGGCGAGGTCTGGGACCGGCCCGGACTCGACCGGCGCACCCGCAGCTGCGTCACCCTCACCGCCCTGGTCGCCGGCGGCCACCTGGAGGACCTCGCCTCCCACACCCGGGCCGCCCTGCGCAACGGCCTCACCCCGGACGAGATCAAGGAGGTGCTGCTCCAGGCGGCCGTGTACTGCGGCATCCCGGCGGCGAACAGCGCGTTCCGGGTGGCCCAGCAGGTCATCCACGAGGAGACCACACCCCAGGAGTGATCCCCGGGCACCCCTGCCGCCCGCGCGGTGGCGGGCAGCAGGGGCAGGATGGACGCATGAAGCTCACGAAGAAGTCGCACTCCTGCGTCCGTCTGGAGAAGGACGGCCGCACCCTCGTCCTCGACCCCGGCGGATTCAGCGAGGAGGACGCCGCGCTCGGTGCGGACGCCGTCCTGGTCACGCACGAGCACCCCGACCACTTCGACGAGGGCCGGCTGCGCACCGCCCTGGAGGCCAACCCGGCCGCCGAGATCTGGACGCTGAAATCGGTCGCGGAGCGGATCTCGGCGGCGTTCCCGGGCCGGGTGCACACCGTCGGCCACGGCGACACCTTCACCGCTGCGGGCTTCGACGTCCAGGTGCACGGCGAACTGCACGCGGTGATCCACCCGGACATCCCGCGCGTCACCAACGTCGGCTACCTCGTCGACGGCGGGAAGCTCTTCCACCCCGGGGACGCGCTCACCGTCCCCGACCACCCGGTCGAGACGCTGATGCTGCCCGTCATGGCCCCCTGGAACAAGATCTCGGAGGTCATCGACTACGTCCGCGAGGTCGCGCCGCGACGCGCCTACGACATCCACGACGCCCTGCTCACCGACCTCGCCCGCCCGATCTACGACCGCCAGATCGGCGCGCTCGGCGGCTGTGGGCACCTGCGGCTCGCGCCGGGGACGTCGGCCGACCTGTGAGCCGGCGAGCGGCGGCCGGGGGTTGTCACAGGGGCCGGGTAGGTTGGGGGACATGCGCATCGCGACCTGGAACGTGAACTCGATCACCGCCCGCCTGCCGAGGCTCCTGGCCTGGCTGGAGAGCAGCGGCACGGACGTGCTGTGCCTCCAGGAGGCCAAGGTCGCCGAGGAGAAGTTCCCGGTGGAGGAGCTGCGCGAGCTGGGCTACGAGTCGGCGGTGCACGCCACCGGCCGGTGGAACGGCGTGGCGGTGCTCTCCCGCGTCGGCCTGGAGGACGTCGTCAAGGGCCTGCCCGGCGACCCCGGTTACGAGGGCTCCGTCGAGCCGCGCGCCGTCTCCGCGACCTGCGGCCCGGTCCGGGTCTGGTCGGTCTACGTGCCGAACGGCCGCGAGGTGGACCACCCCCACTACGCGTACAAGCTCCAGTGGTTCGAGGCCCTGAAGGCGGCCGTGGCCGGTGACGCGGCGGGCAGCCGCCCGTTCGCGGTCCTGGGCGACTACAACGTGGCCCCGACCGACGACGACGTCTACGACCGGGCCGCCTTCGAGGGCTCCACCCACGTCACCCCCGCCGAGCGCGCCGCCCTGGCCTCCCTGCGCGAGGCCGGCCTGTCCGACGTCGTCCCGCGCCCCCTCAAGTACGAGCACCCGTTCACGTACTGGGACTACCGCCAGCTCTGCTTCCCGAAGAACCGCGGCATGCGCATCGACCTGGTGTACGGGAACGCGTCGTTCGCCGAGGCGGTCACGGACTCCTACGTCGACCGCGAGGAGCGCAAGGGCAAGGGCGCCTCGGACCACGCGCCGGTCGTGGTGGACCTGGACGTGTAGTCCTCCGGTCCGCGGCGGCCGGTCGCGCCTCCCGTCGGCCCGCCCGACCCCGCGCGCCTGTGGTGCAGAGGGCGGTACGAATGACAGGCTGGAGGTATGAACATCCCTTTCCTGGGCAATCGGCGCCAGAAGGTCGGGTTTCCCGATCCCGAGGGCATCGCGGACCTCCTCGCGGAGTGTGAACTGCTGCGTTCCCAGGCCTTCCGGGCGGGTGTCCGACTGGACGACTCCCCGGCCTCGTTGGAGGCGCTGGACCAACTGGTGCCGGGCTGGCGGGACGACGAGGAGACCCTGACCTGGCTGGGCAACGACGCCGGGCTGTACCTGGGCACCGTCATCGTGCGCACCGTGCCGGGGGCCGCCTGGGAGATCCGCTCCGACGGACAGCCCGTCGTACGGCTCGTCTCCGGCAGGGAGTTCGACGTCGTGGACTCCGGACACGCGTGGGCCGCCCACGGCGTGCCCGAGCTGTCGCAGCTGTACGCCGAGGTCGCGGAGGCGTGAAACGCTCTCGGGCCTCGGCCGACGGCCCGGCGTAAATACGGCTAATGGCCGGAGAGCGCGTGTCGCGCCGTCCCGGCGATCTTGCCCGGATACGTTGCGGCGACCACCACACAGCCGACGCAAGCAGAGGTGGGTATGGCCGCCGATCCGCTGACCGAACCGCGTGGCGTCAACAAGTACTTCGGGGACCTGCACGTCCCGCAGGACATCGAGTTCACCGTGGGCAAGGGGGAAGCGGTCGTCTCCACGGCCGACGGCCGGATCCCCGAGGACCGCACATCCGGTGACTTCTTCACCCGCCCGAGCAGCGACCGGGCCGGAGACCGCCCCTCCAAGATCCTCAAGCGCTGAGCGGGGTGACGCCCGCGGACCCGTCCGCCCGGACCTCGACTAGGATGTTCCCTCCGTCCCGGTGGGGGAGAGGGCTTCGCCGCAGGAGCGGGGACACCGCCGCCGGGAGGGGCCCACCGCCCCCGGCCCGCGGGGAGCGGCGGTTCACATCGGCCAGTCCCGTCCGGCGGCAGCCGGAGATCACTGCTCGCGCGGCGGAACCGACACGTACGACGGGTCGTCCGCCGGTGAGGAGAAGGTCAGCTGCGCGCCGGACGGGTTGTGTCGACACGGAGCGCACGGCGCCCCTCAGGGCGCCCGGTGCGAAGTGCGGGGAGCGGCAGCCGGCAGCGGGCTCTGCGCCGCCCGGGTCACGTCCGCGACCAGTTCGACCACATCGGGGCCGTACGCCTGCGAGTTGACCACCTTCAGCAGCAGGACGAAGGAGCCGGAGCCGTGCTTGCGGGCCAGCCGTTCGTGGTTGCGGGCGAGGTAGCGGGTGGCGGCCTGGTTGGTGATCGCGCGCTGACCGCAGAACAGGAACACCGGCCGGGCGTCGTGCCGTTCACCGGCGGTCAGCCGGGCCAGCAGGACGTACTCGGTGACGCCCGGGTCCATGCGGTAGCGCTCGGTGCCGATCTGGAAGGCGCCCCGGTCCGGGCCCGGCTCCGGATCGACGTTGACCCGCACGCCCGGCAGCATCGCCGCCATGTGGGCCGTCATCCGCCGGTTCGACCCCGGACCGCCCACACAGAACTCGGTCCGCTCGCCGAAGCCCTGGTGCACCGCGTCCTGCGTCACCATCCGGACGTGCGCCCCGCAGTCCTTGATCAGCGCGGACAGTTCCAGCAGCGCGAACACGTCGAAGCGGTGCACCGCGGGCTCCACCGCGGCCGGATCGCGGTTGACGACGAGCAGCGACTCGGAGTTCTCCGGCAACCCGAAGAAGGCTTGCTTGCGCCGGAGCTTCCGCCTCCACAGATACGTGCGGGCGATCCAGCCCAGCGCGGCGCTGATGCCGGCGGCCACCACACCCAGAACGATGTTGCGCACGTCGTCGGTCATGGGCGCGCATGGTAGTGGCCTCACGCACACCCGTGTTCGACGGCCTCGGCGCGGCCGTTCCCCGGCGCGGCCGGGTCGGCGGGTGCGAGGCCGACGCGTCCGGCGGGTTCGCCCACGGGCACCTTCCGCTCGGCGGGCCCGACGTCGGTGCCGACGGTGATCGGCATCGGATCACCTCGTCCGGCCCGGCCCGGCCCGTATCCGCGCCGCCTCGGCGTCGCGGGCATCGCCGGGCGGCATTCCCGCCGCCGTGTGACCCATGTCACATGGAGTTCCTGTCAGCAATCGGGGCGCCGCTCCGCTCAATCACCGGGAACGAGCGAACCGACAGGAGCAGCACATGAAGCACCGCATCGTCGTCCTCGGCGCCGGCTATGCCGGGGCCTACGTGGCCGGGAACCTGGTCCGCCGGCTGTCCCCGGCGGACACCGAGATCACCGTGGTCAACGCCGAGCCGGATTTCGTCCAGCGGCTGCGGCTGCACCAGCTCGCGGCCGGCCACGAGATCGAGGCTCCGCAGCTCGCCGACGTCTTCGCGGGCACGGACATCCGGCTGCGCCTGGCCCGCGTCACCGCCGTCGACCCCGAGCGCCGGGCCGTCGCCGTGGCCGACGCCGACGGCGGCGGCGAGCTCGGCTACGACACGCTGGTCTACGCGCTCGGCAGCCGCGTCGCCGACCACGGCGTCCCCGGTGCGGCCGAGCACGCCTTCGACGTCACCGGCCGGCCCTCGGCGCTGCGCCTGCGCGAGCGCCTGGACAGCCTGGCCGAGCGGGGCGAAGGCGGAAGTGTGCTGGTCGTCGGCGACGGGCTGACCGGCATCGAGACCGCCACCGAGATCGCCGAAGCCCGGCCCGGCCTGTCGGTGACGCTGGTCGCCCGCGGCGAGCTGGGCGCCCCGCTCTCCGCCGGAGCCCGCGGCCACCTGCGCCGCGCCTGCGACCGGTTCGGCATCACCGTCGTGGAGCACACCACCGTCGAAGCCGTCGAAGCGACACGCGTGCTGTGCGCCGACGGCACCGCCCTGGCGTCCGACGCCACCGTGTGGACGGCCGGGTTCGCCGTCCACCCCATCGCCGCCGCCAGCGGACTGGAGGTCACCGAGAGCGGCCAGATCGTCGTCGACCGCACCATGCGGTCCCTCTCGCACCCGAACGTCTACGCCGCCGGCGACAGCGTCCACGCCATCGGTGACAACGGCCGGCCGCTGCCGATGTCCTGCGCTTCGGCCGGCTACACCGGCCGGCAGGCCACGGAGGCGATCGTGGGACGCCTGACCGGCCACAAGATCGCGAACGTGAAGCTGGTCTACCCGGGCAACCACATCAGCCTCGGGCGGCGGGACGGGATCCTGCAGATGGTCGACGACGAAGGGCGGGCAAAGCCGAAGCACGTGGGCGGCCGGAAGGCCGCGCGGATCAAGGCGGGCATCCTCGGGATGTCGCTGTGGGCCACCTCGCACCCCACCTTCGGCCTGCCCCGGCGCAAGCGCCGCCTGGCCACCACGCCCGTTGCGGCCGCCGCGAACCGTGTGGCCGCCTAGGGTGGTCCGCGTGGACAGCACCTCCACCGACGGCTTCGACACCGGTCGCTTCGAGGCCAGCCGGAACCGGCTGGCCTCGCTGGCGTACCGGCTGCTGGGCTCCGCCACCGACGCCGAGGACGCCGTGCAGGACGCGTTCCTGCACTGGCAGGCCGCCGACCGGCAGCGGATCAAGGTGCCGGAGGCCTGGCTGACCAAGGTCGTCACCAACCTGTGCCTCGACCGGCTCCGCTCGGCACAGGCCCGCCGCGAACGCACCGTGGGCGCCTGGCTGCCCGAACCGCTCCTCGACGGCGACCCGATGCTCGGCCCGGCCGACACCTTCGAGCAGCGCGAATCGGTCTCCCTGGCCGTGCTGACGCTCATGGAACGCCTGTCACCCCCCGAGCGGGCCGTCTACATCCTGCGCGAAGCGTTCTCCCACAGCCACGCGGAGATCGCCGAGATCCTCGACATCACCGAGTCCGCGAGCCAGCAGCACCTGCACCGGGCCCGGCGCCGCGTCACCGCCGCGCGCCACCGCGGCGGCGAGGTCGACCCGGCGTCCGCCCGCAGGATCGTCGAGGAGTTCCTCGCCGCCGCCGTCTCCGGCCGCACCGAGCGGCTGGTGGCGCTGCTCACCGACGACGCGACCGCGATCTCCGACGGCGCCGGCCTGACCGAGAAGCTGCTGCGGTACGACACTCCGCAGCGCGTCGCCGCCGTCGCACGGGCCGGCTTCAAACCCACCCCCGCGAAGCGGCGCCTGGTCGGCGGCACGCCCGCCGTGCACTACGCGGTCGTCAACGGCGTCCCCGCCATCCTCACGGCGGTGGGCGACCGGGTCGTCGGCTCCGTGACGTTCGACATCGCCAACGGAAGGATCGCAACCGTGCGCGGCATCGCCGCCCCCGCCCGCCTCGTCCGCCTCACCGAAGCCTGGCGGCAGCACGAACCGGACACGCCGCTCATCGCCCAGTGGTGACCCGACGCCGACCGCGGCCACGCGCGGCACAGGAGCCCGGACCCTCGACACGTGGTCCGCGGGCACGCCCGGAGATCCGTGACGGCACGCCCCGCGGGGCTCCTGACGGGACCATGGCGACTGAACTAAGCTGCGCGGACGGCCTGTCACCGGAGGTGCGGATGCGTCGCCCTGTCATTCGGAAACCGGTCACCCGGAAACCGGTCACCCGGAAACTGGTGGTCCCGGCGGTCTGTGCCGCCGTGGTCTCGGTGGGGGCGGCAGCGCCCCCCGCCCAGCACGGCACGCCCGACGACCGGGCTCCCAAGACCCCGGTCGCCGTCGGTCACGGCGGCGCGGTCTCCAGCGTCGATCCCGACGCCTCCGCCGCCGGGATCGAGATCCTGCGCAAGGGCGGCAACGCCGTCGACGCGGCCGTCGCCACCGCCGCCGCGCTCGGCGTCACCGAGCCCTACTCGGCCGGCATCGGCGGAGGCGGCTACTTCGTCCACTACGACGCCCGCTCCCGCACCGTGCACACCCTCGACGGCCGCGAAACCGCCCCGCTGACCGCCGACTCCGGCCTGTTCCTGGAGAACGGCCGGCCGATCCCCTTCGCCGAAGCCGTCAGCAGCGGTCTCGGCGTCGGCACCCCGGGGACCCCCGCCACCTGGCAGCGCGCGCTCGACGCCTGGGGCAGCAGGAAACTCGGGACGGTCCTGAAACCCGCCGAGCGGCTCGCCCGCGACGGCTTCACCGTCGACGAGACCTTCCGCGCGCAGACCGCCGCCAACGAGACCCGGTTCCGTCACTTCCCCGACACCGCCGAGCTGTTCCTGCCGGACGGCGAACTCCCGGTCGTCGGTTCCACCTTCAAGAACCCCGACCTGGCCCGCACCTACGCCGAGCTGCGCCGCAAGGGCGTCGACGCGCTGTACCGGGGCGACATCGGGCGGGACATCGTGAACACGGTCAACAAGCCACCCGTGGACCCCGGTTCGAGCTGGAACGCCCGTCCCGGCGACCTGTCCGCCCGTGACCTCGCCACCTACCGCGTCAAGTCCCAGCCGCCCACGAAGACCTCGTACCGCGGCCTGGACGTCTACTCCATCGCCCCGTCCTCCTCCGGTGGCACCACGGTCGGCGAGGCCCTCAACATCCTGGAGCGCACCGACCTTTCGAAGGCGAGCGACGTCCAGTACCTGCACCGCTTCATCGAGGCGAGCCGCATCGCGTTCGCGGACCGCGGCCGCTGGGTCGGCGACCCCGCCTTCGAGGACGTACCGACCAAGGAACTGCTCTCGCAGCGGTTCGCCGACTCCCGTGAGTGCCTCATCAAGGACGACGCCGTCCTCACCAGCCCGCTCGCCCCCGGCGACCCGCGCGACCCGCGGCCCTGCGCGACGGGCGGCACGGCGGCCCCGACGACGTACGAGGGCGAGAACACCACGCACCTCACCACCGCCGACCGGTGGGGCAACGTCGTCGCCTACACCCTCACCATCGAGCAGACCGGCGGCAGCGGCATCACCGTGCCGGGCCGGGGATTCCTGCTCAACAACGAGCTGACGGACTTCTCCTTCGCGCCGGCCGACCCGGCCGTGCACGACCCGAACCTGCCCGGTCCCGGCAAGCGGCCCCGCTCGTCGATCTCGCCGACGATCGTCCTCGACCGGCACGACAAGCCGGTCGTGGCGCTCGGCTCACCCGGCGGCTCCACCATCATCACCACGGTTCTGCAGACCCTCACCGGCTTCCTCGACCGCGGGCTGCCGCTGGCCGACGCGATCGCCGCGCCGCGCGCCAGCCAGCGCAACACGGCGCTCACGGACCTCGAACCCGGCCTGTACGGCAGCGCGGTGCGGCACGAACTGGAAGCCATCGGGCACTCCTTCCGGGAGAACCCGGAGATCGGCGCGACCACGGGCGTCCAGCGACTGCCGGGCGGCAAGTGGCTCGCGGCGGCGGAGAAGGTCCGCAGGGGCGGCGGCTCGGCGATGGTCGTGCACCCGGCGCGGTAGGCGGGCGTCCCGCGGCGGCGCGCCACGCCGTCCGGACGCACGGGCCGGCGCCCCCTGGCGTGTGCGCAGGGGGCGCCGGCCTTCCCCGCCCGTCCGCTCACAGCTCCGCGGTCGGCGTCTCCTGCGTACGGAAGGCGAGCCCGCCGTCCTCCGTGTCCACCGTCACCCGGCCGCCCTCCTTGACGCGGCCGTCCAGGAGCAGCCGGGAGAGCTGGTTGTCGACCTCCCGCTGGATGGTGCGGCGCAGCGGCCGGGCGCCGTACTCGGGCTGGTAGCCGCGCTCGGCCAGCCAGTCCACGGCCGCGTCGGTGAACTCGACCGAGATCCCCTGGCCCTTCAGCCCGCGCCGGGTGCCCTCCAGCAGCAGGTCGGTGATCTGCCGCAGCTCCTGGGCGGTCAGCTGGCGGAAGACCACGACCTCGTCGATCCGGTTGAGGAACTCGGGCCGGAAGTGCTCCCGCAGCGGCCGCAGGACCTGCTCGCGCCGCGCCTCCTCGTCCGCGTCCGTGCCACCCGCCGCGAAGCCCAGTGCCGCTCCGCGCCGGGTGATCACGTCGGAGCCGAGGTTGCTGGTCATCACGATGACGGTGTTGGTGAAGTCCACCGTCCGGCCCTGCGAGTCGGTCAGCCGGCCGTCGTCGAGGACCTGGAGCAGGATGTTGAAGACGTCCGGGTGCGCCTTCTCCACCTCGTCGAGCAGGAGCAGCGAGTACGGGTGCCGGCGCACCACCTCGGTCAGCTGCCCGGCCTCCTCGTGACCCACGTACCCGGGCGGGGCACCGACCAGCCGACTGACCGTGTGCCGCTCCTGGTACTCGCTCATGTCGAGGCGCACCATCCGGTCCTCGCTGCCGAACAGCGCCTCGGCGAGCGCCCGCGCCAACTCCGTCTTGCCGACGCCCGTCGGTCCGAGGAACAGGAAGCTGCCGATCGGCCGGTCGGGGCTGGAGAGGCCCGCGCGGGAGCGCAGCACCGCGTCCGAGACGACGCGCACCGCCTCCTCCTGACCGACGACCCGCTGGTGCAGGTGCTGCTCCAGGCCCAGCAGCCGGTCCTTCTCCTCCTCGGTGAGGCGGCTGACCGGGACGCCGGTCTGCCGGGACACCACCTCGGCGATCGCCTCGGCGTCCACCCACAGGCTCTGTCCCTCGTCGACCTCGTCCTCACCGCCGGCCTGGGCGATCCGCTGCTTCAGCTCCATGATGCGGTCCCGCAGCTGCGTGGCCTGCTCGTACTGCTCGTCGGCGACTGCCTGGTCCTTGTCGCAGGTCAGCTGCTCGACCTCGCGCTCCAAGGCCCGTACGTCGGTGCCCTTGGTGCGGGCCCGCAGCCGTACCCGGGCGCCGGCCTGGTCGATGAGGTCGATGGCCTTGTCCGGCAGACGGCGGTCGCTCAGATAGCGGTCGGACAGCTCGACCGCCGCCACCAGCGCCTCGTCGGTGTAGCGGACCTGGTGGTGGGCCTCGTACCGGTCCTGGAGCCCGCGCAGGATCTCGATCGCGTCCGCGGGGGTCGGCTCCGGCACCAGGATCGGCTGGAAGCGGCGGGCCAGCGCCGCGTCCTTCTCGATCCGGCGGTACTCCTCCAGCGTGGTCGCGCCCACGATGTGCAGCTCACCGCGGGCCAGGGCCGGCTTGAGGATGTTTCCGGCGTCCAGCGAACCGCCCTCGCCGCCGCCCCCGGCGCCGACGACGGTATGCAGCTCGTCGATGAAGATGATCAGTCGGTCGGAGTGGGAGCGGATCTCCTCGACGATGTTGTTCATCCGCTCCTCGAAGTCGCCCCGGTAGCGGGTACCGGCGACGACGCCCGTCAGGTCCAGGGCGACCACGCGCCGTCCGAGGAGCACGTCGGGCACGTCCCCCTCGGCGATCCGCTGGGCCAGCCCCTCCACGACGGCGGTCTTGCCGACGCCCGCGTCACCGATCAGCACCGGGTTGTTCTTGCCGCGCCGGGAGAGCACCTCGACGGTCTGCTCGATCTCCTGGTCCCGCCCGATCACCGGGTCGATACGGCCCTCGCGGGCCAGTGCGGTGAGGTCACGGCCGTACTTGTCCAGGGTCGGCGTGCCCGTCGCGGGGCGCGGCCGCTCGGCACGGGCCTGCGGGGCCTCCGGCGCCTCCTGCGGGCCGGAGGGGGCGAACCGGGCCGCGTTGAGGATGTGCCCGGCGGCCGAGTCGGGGTTGGCGGCCAGGGCGCTGAGCACGTGCTCCGGGCCGATGTAGCCGGCGCCGCTCGCCCGGGCCAGCTCGTGCGCGTCCAGCAGGGCCCGCTTGACGGCGGGGGTCAGGGACAGCGAGGTCGGCGGCGGGGCGTCACCGGGCCCGTACTGGACCGGCCCCGAGCGGTCGTCGATCTGCGACGCCAGTGAGTCGGGGTCCGCGCCCGCCCGGCTGAGCAGACTCCGGGTCGGCTCGGCGGAGAGGGCGGCGCGCAGCAGGTGCTGGGTGTCCAGGTCCCGGCTGCCGTGCTCGGCGGCGTACTGGGCGGCGCCGCGCACCAGCTCCCGGGCCGGCTGGCTGAGCAGCCTGCCGATGTCGATCTGGCGGGGGCGCGGTCCGCCGAAGAAGCGCGCGAGGAATTCTGCGAAAGGGTCACCCTCCGGGCCGATGAAGCCACTCGTCATCGTCATCCGTTCCTTCGCTGGTGGACGTGCCGGGGCCGGGTAACCCGGTCCGGGCTCGCTCATGCCACGATGACACGTTCCGTTCCGGCGGGCATGTCCAGGAAGGCGACGGAGCAGGTCGCGCGGGCCGGCCGCACCACGGGCCGGGTGCCGAGGGCTCGTGCCGGGTCCGGTGCCCGCTCCGCCGCGCGGCCGGGTCACCCGGCCGATGGGCCGGTGGTCACCGGGGCAGCGGGCGCGACGGCGGTCCGACGGCCATCAGCCGGGCGAAGTAGCCGTCGGGCACCCCTTCGCCGACCGGGTGGCCCTCCGCCTCGATCCAGGCGTGTGCGGTGAAGGGCGGGACGACGCGGGCCCCGGCGCACCAGGTCGGCCACGTTCCCTGGAGCCGGCACAGCAGCGCGGCTCCCAGGGAGCGCGGCAGGCACCCCTTCGGCCCGGTGCAGCGCAGGCTGACGGCGCACAGGGCGTCCCGCGCGTTCCGGGCCTGGGCGGCGGTGGCCGGTCTCGCGCCGCGCCGCACGACACGGAGCACGGCGCGGATCCGGCGGGGCGGCAGCAGGGCGAGCACGACGGCGGGCAGGAGGACCACACGTGCGGCCAGGCGTCGCCCGAGGGGCACCCCGGTGGGGCGTTCCAGCGCGCTGGGGGTCGTCATGAGGCCAGCCCCGCCTCGCGCAGGTGCCCGACGAGTGCCTCGACGTCCCGCAGGGCCTGCGCCTGCTCGATGTCGAACTCGCGGGCCAGGGCGGCTGCCGCGTCCGCGGCCTCGCCGCCGTCCAGCAGGGTCCGCACCACCAGGGTGGCGGTCGGGTTCAACTCCCAGTAGGTTCCGGCCCGTTCGTCCAGGAGTACGGTGCCGTAGTCGGTCTCGGCCGTGGAGACGTGTGCGTCGAACCGCAAGGGCATGACATCG
Source organism: Streptomyces sp. (assembly GCF_031181555.1). Classification (GTDB taxonomy): domain Bacteria; phylum Actinomycetota; class Actinomycetes; order Streptomycetales; family Streptomycetaceae; genus Streptomyces; species Streptomyces fimbriatus. The sequence goes on from NZ_JAPSKQ010000145.1 coordinate 14,581, forward strand.
CCTTTCTGCGCCGCGGGGCGGGCCCCAGCGGCAGGGGGAGGGCTACGGGAGCGGGATACCGGTCCGGGGGGTGCCGCGGGCGCGGGACAGCCCGCGCAGCCACACCTCGGCGGCGATCGTCGAGTAGAGGATGGCCGAGGACAGCCCGGGGGAGGCGGGCCGCCGGGCGAGGCGGCGCAGCTCGGCGCCGTCCACCAGGCCCAGTCGCTCCAGCCGGGAGTCCTCCCACAGCGCCAGCAGGTCGGCACGGTGTTCGCGCAGGCCGTTCGCGGCGTCCATGGAAGCGGTGGCCTTGGTCGTCCTGCGCAGGCAGGGCTCGGGAACCACGCCGCTCATCGCGGCGGTCAGCACCGGCTTGTACCGGAAGGGCGTGACGCGCTCGGCCGGGCGCACGGCGAGGCACGCCTCGATCACGCGGTCGTCGAGGAAGGGCGAGGCCATCGGCAGGCCGGTGCGGGCCGCCATGTGGTCCCACTGTCTGATGACGCGCGTGGTCGAGCGGATCTGTTCCAGGTCCGCGTGCATGCCCCGGTCGGGGTGCAGGGGCGTGGCCGTCGCCGCCGCGGCGAGCAGCGCCCGCCGGGCCAGCCGTTCGGCGTCCGCGGTCACCCAGTCGAACAGGCGGGGGGCCGTGCCCCAGCCGAGTCCCGTGGCGACGGAGGACGACGCGGTCGGCTCGCGCAGCCGGCCGGCGGCGTCGGCGAGCCACCTCCCGTACGGCCGTGAGTCGGCCAGGGCGCGGACGGTGTCGCCGAGCGGCCACTGCCACAGGGCCCGGAAGCCCCGCAACTGCCGCAGGGCGTACAGCGGACGGGTGCGCAGCAGCCGGTGGTAGTAGGCCTCGGAGCACCAGGCCACGTGGTCGCCGCCGATGCCGGTCAGGTGCACGCGGCTGCCGCGCGCGGCGAGCGCCGGCAGGTGGTGCAGGGCCCGGGAGCGGTCCATGACGCCGATGGTGGGTTCGTCGAGGACGTCGTCGATGCCGAGCAGATCGTCGTAGACCAGCGGCGAGGCGTCGGCGTCCCAGACGACGTGCTCGACGTCCGGGAGGTGCCGGGCCGCCTGCTCGGCCCAGTACAGGTCGGTGTCCGCCGGGTCACGTCCCGGCCAGGTGCCGGCCACCACGCGGGCGGGGGAGCGGTCGGCGAGGAAGCAGACGGAGGTGGAGTCCAGCCCGCCGGACAGGTCGCAGCTGACCACGCCGCCCCGCCGGGTCCGCGCGTCGACGGCCTCCCGGAGCGCCGTCCGGACCGGGACCGCCGCCTCGGCCAGCGGCACGACCGGCTCCGGTGGCGTCCACCAGCGGGCGTGCCGGGCGGTGCGCCCGTCCGCGGCGACGATCACGGCGTCCTGCGGGGGCACGGCGGTGACCGCGGGCCACAGGGACGTCTCGTAGAGCGGATGGGGGGCGGGCCACAGCAGACGGACGGCCAGCTCCCCCGGGTCGGGGTCGACCCCCAGGGCGTCGGCGAGCGCGTCGGCCCGGGTGGCGGCCACCCGCACGCCGGCGATCTCCGCGTGGAAGACCAGCCGGAGGCCGGAGGCGGTGCCCTGCACCCGGATCCGCCCGTCGAGGGCGGCCACCAGGTGGAAGCTGCCGGTGAGGGAGCGGGCCAGCGCTTCGGTCTCGGCGAGGTCGCGCAACCGCGCCGCCCTGCGCCGCAGTTCGTCCGCCTCGACGGGGCAACAGCCGATGACGGCCAGGGCGGCGTCGCCGGCCTGTGCCGTGACGGCCTCGTCGTCGTGCCAGTGGCCGACCAGCCAGGGCCGGCCCGAGGGATGGTTCACGGTCCGGCAGCCGGGCCGGGCGAAGGAGCGGGCCACGGCGGCCGCGTCCTCGCTGTCGGTGAAGACCGCGAAGTGCGCGTCGCCGGGGCCCGTCCCCGCACTTGCGTGCAGTGGTGTCATGACGTCGGGTCGGT
>NZ_JAPSKQ010000311.1 GCF_031181555.1 Streptomyces sp.
GGCCCGGCCCTGAAGGACGCCCTGCACACGATCATCAGCGATCAGACGAAGCTGTCGTACTCGGCCGTCTGGAACGCCCTGAAGGTCACCGACCAGGACCCGGACAACAGCGGCAACGTGATCCTGCTGTACTCGGGCATCTCCCGCAGCAAGTCCCTCAACGGCGGTGACACCGGCGACTGGAACCGCGAGCACGTCTGGGCCAAGTCCCACGGCGACTTCGGCACGTCCACCGGTCCCGGCACCGATCTGCACCACCTGCGCCCCGAGGACGTCCGGGTCAACTCGATCCGCGGCAACAAGGACTTCGACAACGGCGGCAGCTCGTTCACCGACGGCGGCGGCAGCCTGACCGACTCGAACTCCTTCGAGCCCCGCGACGCCGTCAAGGGCGACGTGGCCCGCATGGTCCTCTACATGGCCGTGCGCTACGAGGGCACGGACGGCTGGCCCGACCTGGAGCCCAACGACTCCGTCACCAACGGCACCTCCCCGTACCACGGCCGCCTGTCGGTGCTGAAGCAGTGGCACGAGCAGGACCCGCCCAGCGCCTTCGAGGAGCGCCGCAACGAGGTCATCTACGACTCCTACCAGCACAACCGGAACCCGTTCATCGACCACCCGGAGTGGGTCGAGTCGATCTGGTAGCCGGGCGGGCGCCCCGGCTCTCGGCGATCCGACGCACGCCGGCCGGCGACTCGTGCACGCGCGCGAGCAGGAACCGGAGCCGGCCCGAGGTCGCGCGGCGGTCGGCCGGCAGGTCCGCCGCGCGGCCGAGGAGGTCGTCGGCCACGGCGAACCGCACCTGCTCGACGGCGCCGGCGAGGCGGGAGCGGTGCCGCGGCCCACGCCGGTCGTTCCCCGGGTCACGGCCCCTGCGGCGGAACCGGGGCTGCCCGTGTCCCCTCCGGCGTCGGAGCCCGCGGCCGCTGTCGCGTGTGCGTACCGCGTGGCGAAGTGATCCGCCCCCCGGACGGCACGCCCCGCGCCGGCCCCGGGAACGCCGGGCCGGCTCCGAAGAACGCCGGTCCGGTCTCAGGAGTCCCCGTTCACGTGCGTCGGCGCGAACATCCGCAGGAGCGCCGGGAGGACGACCACCGACGGACCGGGTGTCACCAGGGCCTTCGCGAGGTCTCGCTCCAGGGTCTCGGGGGTGGTGCGCACCCCCGGCACGCCGAAGGACTCCGCCAGGGCCACGTAGTCCGGGCGGGTCAGTTCCGTCGCCGTGGGCTCGCCGAAGGCGTCGGTCATGTACTCGCGCAGGATGCCGTAGCCGCCGTCGTCGACGATCAGCCAGGTGACGTCGAGGTCGTACTGCCGGGCCGTGGCCAGTTCGGCGACGGAGTACAGGGCGCCGCCGTCCCCGGAGACTGCGAGCACCGGGCGGGTGGGGTCGGCGACCGCCGCACCGAGGGCGGCGGGGAAGCCGTAGCCGAGGCCGCCCGCGCCCTGGGCGGAGTGCAGGAGGTTGGGGCCCTTGGCGTCGAAGGCGGACCAGGCCCAGTAGGCCAGGATCGTCATGTCCCAGAAGGAGGGCGAGTCGGCGGGCAGGGCCCGGCGGACCGCCGTCAGCACCTGCTGCTCCAGGGTGAGTTCCTGGGCGGCGATGCGTGCGGCGACCTTCGCCAGCAGCGCGCGGACACGCCCGGGCGCGGTCGCGTCCTCGCGCGGCCGCACCGTCTCCAGCAGCGCCTGGAGCGCGAGGCGTGCGTCCGCGTGGATGCCGAGGCCCGGGTGGTTGGACTCCAGCTTGCCGAGGTCGGCCTCGATCTGGATCACCCGGCCGCGCGGCTTGAAGGTGTGGTAGTTCGAGGAGAGTTCACCGAGACCGGAGCCGACGACCAGCAGGACGTCCGCGTCCTCCAGGAAGTCGGTCGTGTGGCGGTCCTCCAGCCAGGACTGCAACGACAGCGGGTGGGTCCAGGGGAACGCGCCCTTGCCACCGGGGGTGGTGACCACCGGGGCCTGGATCCGCTCGGCGAGCTGCCGCAGCTTGCCGGAGGCGTCCGCGCGGACCACTCCCCCGCCCGCGATGATCGCCGGGCGGGCGGCGTTCGCCAGCAGGTGGGCGGCCAGCGCGGTCAGTTCGGGGCGCGGGGACAGCTCGTCCGGGGTGGCGTCCATCGCCGTCACCTGCGGCAGCATCGTCTCCGCGAGCAGCACGTCCTGCGGGATCTCCACCCACACCGGGCCGTGCGGCGCGGTCAGCGCCGACTTCCAGGCCGCGGCGATCGCGGACGGGATCTGGGACGGGGTGCGGACCGTGTGCACCGACTTCACCACGCCGCGGAACGACGCCGCCTGGTCGGGGAGTTCGTGCAGGTAGCCGTGGCGGCCCCCGCCCAGGCCCGCCGTCGGGACCTGGCTGCCGATCGCCAGCACGGGCGCCGAGGCCGCCGCCGCCTCCTGGAGCGCGGCCAGCGACGTCAGCGCGCCCGGTCCGGTCGACAGCAGCAGCGGGGCGGCCTCACCGGTGATCCGGCCGTACGCGTCCGCCGCGAAGGCGGCGTTGTTCTCCACCCGCAGGCCGACGTACCGCAGGTCGGAGCGGCGCAGGGCGTCGAACATGCCGAGGGCGTGCTGGCCGGGCAGGCCGAAGACGGTGGTCGCGCCGAGCCCGGCCAGGGTCTCCACGACCAGGTCTCCGCCGTTGCGGCCGGGAGGGGGGTTGAGCGCGGCCTCCGTCTGGGCCGGCGTCGGGCGGAGCACCAGGTCGTGGTCGTGGGTCACTTGCCCTCGTTCTCCTCACGGGCGGCGGCGATCTGGCGGGACATGATCGTGGTCAGCTCGTAGGCGGTGTGGGACGCGGCCACCGAGGTGATCTCCGCGTGGTCGTACGCGGGGGCCACCTCGACGACGTCCGCGGAGACCAGGTTGCAGGAGGCGAGTCCGCGCAGGATCTCCAGCAGCTCGCGGGAGGTCATGCCGCCGGCCTCGGGGGTGCCGGTGCCGGGGGCGTGGGCCGGGTCCAGGCAGTCGATGTCGATGGAGATGTACAGCGGGCGGTCGCCGATGCGCTGGCGCAGCTGGTCGGCGACCTCGTCGGCGCCCCGGCGGTAGACGTCCG
>NZ_JAPSKQ010000312.1 GCF_031181555.1 Streptomyces sp.
CCCGGGAAGCCGCCCGCCCGGTGGCACGTACCGCAGCCGCCCGTCCTGATCGGTCACCGGGGTGAACCCGGCGGCCTGCAGACGGGCGGCGCACTTGGCCTCGAAGCGTCGGTTGACGGCGAACCCGACGGGCAGGAGGGCCATCACTCCCCGGCGGACCGGCGCGGCCGTGTCACCGACACCCGATCGGTGACACGGCCGTGAGCGGCCCCGCCCGGGAGGTGCCACCGCCCGGGCCGCCCGGACGGAGCAGTCGCCGCCCTCGACGAGACCCCTGCCGCTCGACGGTCCGGGCGCACGGGGCGTCCGGTTCCGTCCTCAGGGGGCGGTCAGCGCGGCTGACTCGGCTCCGTCGCCGTGGCGGAGAACTCGACGGCGACGTCGTACAGGCCCCGGTTCGATGTGATCCGCATCTGCGGGTCCTCCTGTGCGGCTTGGGTGCGCCCGCGGAACTCGGGGTCCGCGGTGGCCGCCTCCCACGCCTCCCGGCTCTCCCAGTGGGCCACGTTGACGAGCTGGAACCGGGTGTCCGAGGAACGGGCCCGGTGCAGCCGGGAGTCGATGAAGCCGGGCTTGGCCCTCATGAGTGCGGCACGCTGCTCCCACTGGACGATGAACGCGTCGAGGTGCTCGGCGGACATCTCGAAGATGTTGATGAACGTGACGGCGGTGTCCGGCACTCCGGCGGGTCGGCTGTCTGTGGTCACGGGAACTCCAGAGGTAGGAGATGGTCAGGTCCTGCCGCGCAGTGCGGCGAGCTGCAGGACGGTGAACACCGAGACGGAAACGGCCTGCAGGACGGTCCACACCGTGCCGACGGTGGTGGTGTCCCACCAATCGAGGGCGAGGGAGGCCGCGCTCGCCGCCACCCACACGATCCCGGTCACGACGACGATCCGCACCGGGGCGGCCGGTGGATCGGCCCGGGTGGCCAGGAGGGCGACGCCCGCGCCGATCACGAGCATCAGGCCGCCGGCGGTGAGCACCGGCTTGTCACCGACCCCCAGGAGGGGGGCGAGGCGGCCGGAGGCGAGGAGGTAGACCAGCCCGAACACGATCATTCCGGCCGCGTCCAGGGCGAGGACGCGACGCAGCCGGGCGTGTGCCGGCGTGCGGGGGGCCGTCGGGACGTCGTCCGCGGAGGGCGGTGTCATCGAGGTCTCCATGCGGTCGACGTCACCGGCCGGTGCCCGGCGGGATGTTGTAGGTGAAGCGGAAGCGGTTCCGTGGGTCGTACGCGGTCTTCAGCTCGGTCAGCCGCCTGTGGTCGTCCACGGTGTAGGCGGTGCGGGTCCGATCGTCATCGGCGAGGCCGCCGTGGCCCATGAAATTGATGAACCGGCCGGTGGTCCAGGGTTCCAGGTCCTTGAACACGCGTCCCAGGAAGGCGTGCGCGTCGGCGTCGGAGACGTCCGTCAGGGGGATGAGGACCGCCAGCATGAAGCGCGCGTCGCGACGGCCGACGGCGTTCGGGTGCACGGGCCGACGGGCCAGCGCACCGCCCAGGTGGCGCAGTTCCACGATGGCCGGCGGCGCGGCACCGGGACCGGCGTGCTCGAGGAGCGTACGGATCGTGCCGCCGTCCAGGTCGGCCAGGAAGGCGTCGTCGGCGGCCCACGGCATCGGGACCGGGGGGTCGTCGTGGATCTCGGCACTCTGCTCGTAGGGCATGTCGCGCAGGTTCTCCAGCAGCCGGGGGCCGACCCGGCGGAGCGGTTCGACCAGGCGCTCACCGGCCTCCGCGGAGCCGGTGAAGGCGATCCGCACGTGCCAGACGCGGCGTCCGCGCATCGGCTCCGGCACCTGCGGGTCGTCCGGGACGGGGATCAGCGCCACCGACGAGTTCATCTCGTCGGGCACCGTGGCGGTCCACCGCGCGTACGCCTCCAGCAGGCCGGGTGTCCGCTCGGCGTCGTAGAAGAGGCCGCCACCGTGGAGCCGGGCCACCGGGACCAGGCCGAACTCCATGCCGGTGACGATGCCGAAGTTGTCCCGCCCGCCCAGCAGCGCCCAGTACAGGTCCGGTTCGGTGTCCGGGGTGACGTGGCGCTGCCGGCCGTCCGCGGTCACCACGTCCATGGCCAGCACCCGGTCGGCCGCCCAGCCGTGGCTGCGCCCGAGCAGCGGGAGCCCGCCGCCCAGGGTGGAGGAGACGACGCCCACGTGCGGGGCGGAGCCGTTCAGCGGCGCCAGGCCGTGCCGTGCGGCCTCGGGGATCACCTGCTCGAAGCGGGCGCCGGCCGCGACGTACGCGATGCGCGTCTCCGGGTCGACGCGGACCGCGGTCATGCGCCGGGTGGTGACCAGCAGCCCGCCCTCGGCGGGCACCGAGAAGCCGTGCCCGGTGTTCTGCACGGCCACCGGCAGGTCGTGCGCGGCGGCGAACGCGACGGCCGCCACCACGTCCTCGGCCCGCGCGGCGCCGACGATCACCTCCGGGCGGTGCCGCACGGCCAGGTTGAAGCCCGTGCGCTCCTCGTCGAAGCCCTCCTGACCCGGCAACAGCACGGGCCCCTCACAACGGGCGGCCAGGGAATCGAAGTCGTTGCGCTCCACAGTCCTGCTCCTTCGTCGGTGTCGACAGGAGCGATCGTGAGGGGCATACGTGACACCGGCCGTCATATTCTGCGCGAGTGAAGTTCGACCGGCTGCTCTCGATCGTGCTGCTGCTCCAGCACCGTCGCCTGGTCCCGGCGAAGGAGCTCGCCGAGCGCCTGGAGGTGTCGCGGCGCACCATCTACCGCGACGTCGGGACGCTGTCGGCGGCCGGTGTCCCGGTGTACGCCGAGCGGGGCAAGGACGGCGGCATCGGGCTGCTGCCCGGCTTCCGCACCGACGTCACGGGCCTGACCACCGATGAGGCCCGCGCGCTGTTCGTGCTGGCGTCGCAGAGCGCGCACGCGGCGCTCGGCCTCGACCACGCCCTCGGTTCCGCGCTGCGCAAGGTGATGGCCGCGCTGCCCGCCCCGCACCGCCCGGCGGCCGAACTGACCAGCCGCCGC
>NZ_JAPSKQ010000014.1 GCF_031181555.1 Streptomyces sp.
CGCAGGAGGTCGTCGTGGAGACTCCGGGGTCGCAGTCGTCGCTGCACCGAGCCAACCTGGAGCGGGTCGTCCGAGCAGTACGTCTTGCGGGTTCCCTCACCCAGGCCGAGATCGCGAGGACGACGGGTCTGTCCGCGGCGACGGTCTCCAACATCGTCCGGGAACTGAAGGACGGCGGAACGGTCGAGGTCACGCCCACGTCGGCGGGCGGACGCCGGGCCCGCAGCGTCTCGTTGAGCGGGGACGCCGGCATCGTCATCGGCGTCGACTTCGGGCACACCCATCTGCGGGTCGCGGTCGGGAACCTCGCTCATCAGGTGCTGGCCGAGGAGGCCGAGCCGCTGGACGTGGACGCCTCCTCGACGCAGGGCTTCGACCGGGCGGAACAGCTGGTCAACCGGCTGATCGAGGCCACCGGGGTGGACCGCGCCAAGATCGCCGGAGTCGGTCTCGGCGTGCCGGGGCCGATCGACGTGGAGTCCGGGAGCCTGGGCTCGACCGCGATCCTGCCGGGCTGGACCGGCACCAAGCCCGCCGAGGAGCTGCGGGGGCGGCTCGGCGTGCCGGTGCACGTGGACAACGACGCCAACCTCGGCGCGCTCGGCGAGATGGTCTGGGGCAGCGGCCGCGGCGTGCGCGACCTGGCGTACATCAAGGTCGCCAGCGGTGTCGGCGCGGGCCTGGTGATCAGCGGGAAGATCTACCGCGGTCCCGGCGGCACCGCGGGGGAAATCGGACATATTACACTCGATGAATCCGGCCCCGTCTGCCGCTGCGGCAATCGCGGCTGCCTGGAGACCTTCGCGGCCGCGCGCTATGTGCTGCCGCTGCTCCAGCCCAGTCACGGCACCGACCTGACGATGGAAGGCGTCGTACGGCTGGCGCGGGACGGGGACCCGGGCTGCCGTCGGGTGATCGCCGACGTCGGCCGCCACATCGGCATGGGAGTCGCCAATCTCTGCAACCTGCTGAACCCGAGCCGGGTGGTCCTGGGCGGCGATCTCGCCGAGGCCGGCGAGCTGGTGCTCGGGCCGATCAGGGAGTCCGTCGGCCGCTACGCGATCCCCAGCGCGGCGCGCCAACTGTCCGTTCTTCCCGGGGCACTTGGGGGTCGTGCGGAGGTGCTCGGAGCGCTCGCCCTCGCCCTCAGCGAGATGGGTGATTCGACCCTTTTGGACGGCACCGCGACCGGTTCGCTCGCGGCGGCGACCCCTGTCTTCACTTAGAGAACGGATGGCACCGTTGCCATCTCGTTAAGGATTTACTTCTTGACGTCGCACGTGTGGCCGAGTTGACTTCCAGCCACCTCGGCCGCAACGACGCGGCCTCGTCAGGGAGGTTTGTAGAAGTGAACACGCGTATGCGTCGTGCCGCCGTCGCCATCGCCGCGGGTGCGATGGCCGTCTCGCTCGCCGCCTGTGGCAGCGCCAAGGAGTCGGGCGACAAGAAGGACTCCGGCGACTCCGCCGCCAAGGGCGACAACATCAAGGTCGGTCTGCTCCTGCCGGAGAACCAGACCGCACGGTACGAGAAGTTCGACAAGCCCTTGATCGAGAAGAAGGTCAAGGAGCTCACGAACAACAAGGGCGAGGTCGTCTACGCCAACGCCAAGCAGGACGCCAGCCTGCAGAACCAGCAGGTCGACACGATGGTGACCAACAAGGTCGACGTGCTGATCGTGGACGCGGTGGACTCCAAGGCCATCGCCGGCTCGGTCAAGAAGGCCAAGGACGCGGGCATCCCGGTCGTCGCCTACGACCGCCTGGCCGAGGGCCCGATCGACGCCTACACCTCGTTCGACAACGTGACCGTCGGCAAGACCCAGGGCGAGGCCCTGCTGGAGGCGCTGGGCGACAAGGCCAAGGACGGCCAGATCGTCATGATGAACGGGTCCGCCACCGACCCGAACGCCGCCCAGTTCAAGGAGGGCGCGCACTCCGTCCTCGACGGCAAGGTGAAGATCGGCCGCGAGTACGACACCAAGGAGTGGAAGCCGGAGAACGCCAACGCCAACATGGAGGGCGCCATCTCCGCCCTCGGCAAGAAGAAGATCGTCGGCGTCTACTCCGCCAACGACGGCATGGCGGGCGGCATCATCACCGCGCTGAAGGCCGCCGGCATCGACAACATCCCGGTCACCGGCCAGGACGCCGAACTCGCGGGTGTGCAGCGCATCGTCACCGGTGAGCAGTACATGAGCGTCTACAAGCCGTACCCGCAGGAGGCCGACGTCGCCGCGGAGATGGCCGTCGCGCTCGCCCAGGGCAAGTCGCTGGACTCCATCGCCAAGGACAAGGTCGACAGCCCCACCAACAAGGGCATCCCCGCGGTCCTGGTCCCGGTCGTGTCGCTGACCCAGGACAACATCAAGGACACCGTGATCAAGGACGGCATCTACACCGTCCAGGAGATCTGCGCGGGCAAGTACAAGGCCGCCTGCGACAAGATCGGTCTGAAGTAAGCAGTCCCCGAGTCCCGTGACACACACGGGAGTCCGTGACCGGACTGCCGTACGGGACCGACTGCCACGCGCTCCGCCGGCGCCCCGCACACACCAGCCCCGCAAGCTACGCGGGGCGCCGGACGGAACACCCCCCAAATTCTCTGCACAACCTCCCGCCGGGTCAGGCGGCGAAGGAGATGGTTCACGTGTCCGCTACGCCCGTGCTGGCGTTGCGCGGGGTCTCCAAGCGGTTCGGTGCCGTCCAGGCGCTCACCGACGTAGAGCTTGAGGTCCACGCCGGTGAGGTGGTCGCCCTGGTGGGCGACAACGGCGCCGGAAAGTCCACGCTGGTCAAGACGATCGCCGGCGTGCACCCCATCGATGAGGGATCCATCGAGTGGGAAGGCAAGACCGTCACGATCAACAAGCCGCACGACGCCCAGAACCTGGGCATCGCGACGGTCTACCAGGACCTCGCGCTGTGCGACAACATCGATGTCGTCGGCAACCTCTACCTGGGCCGGGAGATCCGCAAGCGCGGCGTCCTGGACGAGGTGGAGATGGAGCGCCGCTCGCGCGAACTCCTCGACACCCTCTCGATCCGCATCCCGAGCGTCCGGATCCCGATCGCCTCCCTCTCCGGCGGTCAGCGCCAGGTCGTGGCCATCGCCCGGTCCATGCTCGGCGAGCCCAAGCTGGTGATCCTCGACGAGCCCACCGCCGCCCTCGGCGTCGAGCAGACCGCCCAGGTCCTCGACCTGGTCGAGCGGCTGCGCGAGCGCGGCCACGCGGTGATCCTCATCAGCCACAACATGGCCGATGTGAAGGCCGTGGCGGACAAGGTCGCCGTGCTGCGCCTCGGGCGCAACAACGGTGTGTTCGAGGTCAAGTCGACCTCGCAGGAAGAAATCATCTCCGCCATCACGGGCGCCACGGACAACGCCGTGACCCGTCGTGCGGCGCGCACCAATGGGGAGATCAAGAAGTGAGCACCGAAAAGACCACGACGCCCGCCGAGGACCACGTCGTGGAGAACCCCGAGGCGGCCGCCGCCGCGGTCCCGGTCGTCGACCCCCGGCTGCTGGTGCGCGAGCAGGGCTTCGCGGGCTACGTCACCGAGTTCAAGCGGAAGATGAAGTCCGGTGACCTGGGCTCCATTCCCGTCGTCATCGGCCTGCTGGTCATCTGGGCCATCTTCACCGGCCTGAACTCCAACTTCCTCACCGCCGGAAACTTCTCCGACATGTCCGTCGCCATGGTCGGCACGGGCATGATCGCCGTCGGTATCGTCTTCGTCCTGCTGCTCGGCGAGATCGACCTGTCGGTCGGCTCGGTCAGCGGTGTCGCGGGCGCCACCTTCGCGGTGCTGAGCGTCACCAACGGCATGAACGAGTGGCTCGCCTTCGTGCTGGCCATCCTCACCGGCACGGTGGCCGGCGCGATCCACGGCTTCTTCTTCGCCAAGGTCGGCGTTCCGGCGTTCGCCGTCACCCTGGCCGGCCTGCTGTTCTGGAACGGCTTCATGCTCCAGATCCTGGGCGACAACGGCACCATCAACCTCGACTCCGAGGGCGTGGTCGCCAAGCTGACCAGCTACTACTTCTCCGACGTGGCCGCCGCCTACGGCCTGGCGATCGTCGTGACGGCGGCGTACTTCCTCACCGCCTTCTTCGACAACCGCCGCCGCGAGGCCGCCGGTGTGCCGTCCCGGCCGCTGAACGAGATCATCGTGCGGACCGTGCTGCTCGCCGTCCTCGCGTTCGTCGTGGCGATCGTCTTCAACCAGTACAAGGGCCTGCCGCTGGCCGTGGTGATCTTCCTCGCGGTCCTGCTGGTCACGGACTTCGTGCTGCGCCGCACCGCCTACGGCCGCAAGGTCTTCGCCCTGGGCGGCAGCGTCGAGGCGTCCCGCCGGGCCGGCATCAACGTGGCCGCGGTCCGGATCTCGGTCTTCGCGATCGCCGGTACCTTCGCCGCGCTCGGCGGTCTGTTCATCGCCTCGAAGATCGCCTCCGCCAACCAGGGCGCCGGCGGTGGTGACCTGCTGATGAACGCCATCGCCGCCGCGGTGATCGGTGGCACGTCCCTCTTCGGCGGCCGCGGCCGCACGTGGAACGCGCTGCTCGGTGTGATGGTGATCGTCTCCATCCAGTACGGCCTCGCCCTGGAGGGCATCGCCTCCCCGGTGCAGTACATGATCACCGGTGGCGTGCTGCTGGCGACGGTCGTCATCGACGCGGTCACCCGCAAGACGCAGAAGACGGCCGGCCGCGCCTAGGCCCCGTCCCTCGCGGTCCCGTGCCCGGCACCCACGGCGGTGCCGGGTACGGCCATGTCATGGGACAGGGCGATCCCGGGTACTGCCGAACGCGTGACGCACGACGCACCGCCCGGGCACCGCCCGCAGGAGCGGAACATTAGACTCGACGAGCCCGGCAACAGCTCGATCAGCTCTACTGCAAGGAGGCACGGGTGCCGCTGCTGACCCGCATCAGGGGACCGCGCGATCTGGACCGGCTCAGCCCGGAGGAGCTCGACCGGCTGGCCGGGGAGATCCGGACCTTCCTCGTCGACGCGGTCTCCAAGACCGGCGGCCACCTCGGCCCCAACCTCGGTGTGGTGGAGCTCACCATCGCCCTGCACCGGGTCTTCGAGTCGCCCAAGGACAAGGTCCTGTGGGACACCGGCCACCAGTCCTACGTGCACAAGCTGCTGACCGGCCGGCAGGACTTCTCCAGGCTGAAGATGAAGGGCGGCCTGTCCGGCTACCCCTCGCAGGCGGAGTCCGAGCACGACGTCATCGAGAACAGCCACGCCTCCACCGTCCTCGGCTGGGCCGACGGCATCGCCAAGGCCAACCAGCTGAAGAAACGCGACAGCCACGTCGTCGCGGTCATCGGCGACGGCGCGCTCACCGGCGGCATGGCCTGGGAGGCGCTGAACAACATCGCCGACGCCAAGGACCGCCCGCTCGTCATCGTCGTCAACGACAACGAGCGCTCCTACGCGCCCACCATCGGCGGCCTCGCCAACCACCTGGCGACCCTGCGCACCACCGACGGTTACGAGCGCTTCCTGGCCCGCACCAGGGACCTCCTGGAGCGCACCCCGGTCGTCGGCCGCCCCCTCTACGACACCCTGCACGGAGCCAAGAAGGGCCTGAAGGACTTCATCGCTCCGCAGGGCATGTTCGAGGACCTCGGCCTGAAGTATGTCGGCCCCATCGACGGCCACGACATCGAGGCACTGGAGTCCGCCCTGGCCCGCGCCAAGCGCTTCGGCGGCCCGGTGATCGTGCACTGCCTCACCGAGAAGGGCCGCGGCTACCAGCCCGCCCTGGCGGACGAGGCCGACCGCTTCCACGCCGTCGGCAAGATCCACCCCGACACGGGTCTGCCGATCGCCTCCTCCGGCGCCGACTGGACCTCCGTCTTCGGCGACGAGATGGTCAAACTGGGCGAGGAGCGCGAGGACATCGTCGCCATCACCGCCGCGATGCTCCAGCCGGTCGGCCTCGACAAGTTCGCCAAGCGCTTCCCCGAGCGGGTCTACGACGTCGGCATCGCCGAGCAGCACGGCGCCGTCTCCGCGGCGGGCCTGGCCCACGCCGGCGTGCACCCCGTCTTCGCCGTGTACGCCACCTTCCTCAACCGCGCCTTCGACCAGGTCCTGATGGACGTGGCCCTGCACAAGTGCGGCGTGACGTTCGTCCTCGACCGGGCCGGCATCACCGGCACCGACGGCGCCTCCCACAACGGCATGTGGGACATGTCGATCCTCCAGGTGGTCCCCGGGCTGCGCCTGGCCGCCCCGCGCGACGCCGACCAGGTCCGCGCCCAGCTGCGCGAGGCCGTCGCCGTCGAGGACGCCCCGACCGTCGTGCGCTTCTCCAAGGGCGCCGTCGGCCCCGCCGTGCCCGCCGTGGGCCGCGTCGGCGGCATGGACGTGCTGCGCGAGTCCGGCACCGACGCCCCCGACGTCCTGCTGGTCTCCGTGGGCGCCCTCGCCCCGATGTGCCTGGAGGTCGCCGCCCTCCTCGACCGGCAGGGCATCTCCACCACCGTCGTCGACCCGCGCTGGGTCAAGCCCGTCGACGAGGCCATGGCCCCGCTCGCGGAGAAGCACCGCGTCGTCGTCACCGTCGAGGACAACTCCCGCGTCGGTGGCGTCGGCTCCGCCATCGCCCAGGCCCTGCGCGACGCCGGCGTCGACGTGCCGCTGCGCGACTTCGGCATCCCGCCGCGCTTCCTCGACCACGCCTCCCGCGCCGAGGTCCTGGCCGAGATCGGGCTCACCGCCCCCGACATCGCCCGCCAGGTCACCGGCCTGGTGGCCAAGCTGGACGGCAGGTACGAGCGCTCCACGGCCGACGCCGTCGACTCGGTGGAACCCGCCCGCGACTGAACGGCCCCCCCACGCGTCGCCCGGATGGGCCGCCCGTGCCACCGTGAAGAGTGGTGCGGGCGGCCCATCCGCGTGACGGCTCCCGCGCCGGGGCATTCGACCTACGCCCCCTCTCGATCATGTCGAGGACGACAAGCGTGGGAGGTACCCGTGACAAGCCCCCTCTTCCGGACGAAGAAGGTCGAGCAGTCCATCCTCGACACCGAGGAGCCGGAGCACGCGCTCAAGAAATCCTTGTCCGCGCTGGACCTGACCGTCTTCGGCGTCGGCGTCATCATCGGCACCGGCATCTTCGTCCTCACCGGTACGGTCGCCAAGAACAACGCCGGGCCCGCGGTGGCCCTGGCCTTCGCGGCGGCCGGTGTCGTCTGCGCGCTCGCCGCGCTCTGCTACGCCGAGTTCGCCTCCACCGTCCCGGTGGCGGGCTCCGCCTACACCTTCTCGTACGCGTCCCTCGGTGAGCTGCCCGCGTGGATCATCGGCTGGGACCTGGTCCTGGAGTTCGCGCTCGGCACGGCGGTGGTGGCCGTCGGCTGGTCGGGCTACATCCAGTCGCTCATGGGCAACGC
Organism: Streptomyces sp.; assembly: GCF_031181555.1. Lineage (GTDB taxonomy): Bacteria > Actinomycetota > Actinomycetes > Streptomycetales > Streptomycetaceae > Streptomyces > Streptomyces fimbriatus. Next base: position 7,417 of record NZ_JAPSKQ010000014.1, read on the forward strand.
GGGCTGGGAGATGCCCGCGGTCCTGGGCAGCCGCGAGGGCGCCGACGGCTTCGGGTTCGACATCCTCGCCGCCGTCCTGGTGCTGGTGCTCACCGGCATCCTCGTCCTCGGCATGAAGCTGTCCGCCCGGGTCACCTCGCTCGTGGTCGCCATCAAGGTGACCGTCGTCCTCGTCGTGATCGTCGCGGGTGCCTTCTTCGTCACCGCCGACAACTACGACCCGTTCGTCCCGAAGGCGCAGCCCGTGGAGGCGGGCAACAACCTCGACTCCCCGCTCATCCAGCTCATGTTCGGCTGGGCGCCGTCCAACTTCGGCGTCATGGGCATCTTCACCGCCGCCTCGGTCGTCTTCTTCGCCTTCATCGGCTTCGACATCGTCGCCACGGCCGCCGAGGAGACCAAGAACCCGCAGCGCGACATGCCCCGCGGCATCCTCGGCTCCCTGCTCATCTGCACCGTGCTGTACGTCCTGGTGTCGATCGTCGTCACCGGCATGCAGCACTACAGCCGGCTGTCCGTGGACGCCCCGCTCGCGGACGCGTTCAAGGCCACCGGGCACCCCTGGTTCGCGGGCTTCATCAGCTTCGGAGCCGCCGTCGGCCTGACGACCGTCTGCATGATCCTGCTGCTCGGCCAGACCCGTGTGTTCTTCGCGATGAGCCGCGACGGACTGCTGCCCCGGTTCTTCTCCCGGGTCCACCCCCGGTTCAAGACCCCGCACCGGCCGACCATCCTGCTCGGCGTCGTCATCGCGGTCCTCGCGGGCTTCACCCCGCTGAACGAGCTCGCCGCGCTGGTGAACATCGGCACGCTGTTCGCCTTCGTGATCGTCGCCGTCAGCGTGATCATCCTCCGCCGGACCCGCCCCGACCTGCACCGTTCCTTCCGCACCCCCTGGGTGCCGTTCCTGCCGATCGTGTCGGTCGCCGCCTCGCTGTGGCTGATGCTGAACCTGCCCGCCGAGACCTGGGTCCGGTTCGCCGTCTGGATGGCCCTCGGCATCGTCGTCTACTTCGTCTACAGCCGGAGCCACAGCCGCCTGGCCCGCGGGGAGGAGACGACGGCCGGCGACGTCATGCGTCCCCCGGGACACGACACCCGGTGACCGGGACCCTCCGTGCTCCGGCCTCGTCCTCCCCGCTTCCTCAGGACCGGCCGAGCACGCTGCGCGGCCCGATGACCTCGGCGGCCAACTCACCTACGCGACGCCGCAGTTCACGATCGGCGGTGACCACCAGACAGGACCGTCCGGCTGCTTCGGCGACGAGCTCGACGATCCGGTCGTCCCCGCTGCCGGGCGCCTCGTCGACCCGCACACCGGGCACGGACGCGACGCCGCGGGCCGCGCCCTCGACGACGAGCACGATCTCCACGGGAGCGTCGTGTCCCGGGACACCGTCGCGCGCCAGCCGGTCCCGCAGCCGCTCGGCCGCGCCGCGCCGGTCGCGCCACCAGCCGTCGGGGACGGAACCGACGACGTTGGCGGCGTCGATGATCACGAGTGAGGGGGCCGTCATGAAGGTCAGGGTCGCACACCCCGTCGTCCTACGGTGTTGGTCGAACGTTCATCCTATGATGGGCACGCTCGGCCTCCCATGTGTTGGTGCGAGGAGGCGGCCGGAGAGCCGCGCCGAGCATCATGGGAAGGGACAGCTCACGTCATGCGGACCAAGTCCGGGCGCGCCGCCGCCCAGCGGAGAACGGCCGGTGCCGGAAGCGGCGTGGCCACCGAGCGGCAGGAGGCGCTCGGCACGGTCACCGGTTCGTGGCTCGTCCTGGGCAAGGACGGCAGGCTCACGGCGTACGCCCGCGGCCACGGCGGCATGTTGCGCTGGACGGAAGTCCGGCCGGGAGGCCCTCAGTGGTCCGGCCCGGTCCTCTGCCCCGTTCCGGACGTGTCCGACATCAGGGTGGCTCAGGGGGCGGACACCTATGTGCACTTCCTCGGCCGCCGAGAGGTGCACAAGGGCGACGGGCCGCCCGCCGTGGACCTCGTGCACGCCATCCAGTACCAGACCGGTCGCCCCGTCACCGAGTGGCGGTCGCTGGGCAATCCGCACAAGGACCGGGAGAAGGCGGCACGGCTCGGCACGCCGGCCGCGGCGGTGAGCTCGTCCGGCACGGTGCACGTCTTCGTGCGCAACGCGGGGGGCGGCGTCATGCTCCGCCGCGAGCTGCCCGGTGGCAAGTGGGGACCGTGGACGGACCTCAAGGGAAGCCTGGCGCAGGACCCCCTGGTGGTGGTCACCCATGCCTCCGGACGGATCGAGGCGATGGCCGGCGGGCGGAACCTCATGATGCGCTGGGTGCAGGACCGGGCCGACGGCGACTTCCGCCAGACCCCCAACATCCCGCTCGCCGTGACCCGCGGAAGCGCGGTGGCCCTGGAGACCGCGCCCGACCGGGCCACGTACTACTGGACCGACCCGGCCACCGGCGGGATCGTCGCGCATCGTCCCGGCGGCTGGGTGATCCCTCTCGGCGGTGCGCCCGGCGAGGACCCGGTGGCGGTGCTCCGTACGGCGCTCGACGGATACGACTGCACCGTGCTGGCCCATCGCGACATCGAGGGGCAGGTCATGCTCGCGGCCTGCGGCACGGAGAACGAGCAGGGCGGCGTCTGGTGGTCGCCGACCGGCGAGCACTGCGTGGGCGCACCGGCGCTGGCGCGGGACGCGTACGGCCGTGTCGTGCTCGCCATGGTCGGCGCGGACGGAGGGCTGCACGTCGCCCGGCAGAACGACGAGGCGGGCCTGGCCATGGCCCCCTCGGTCCGGGTCTGACGCGTCCTTCCCGTGACGTGCCGCGGGGCGGGGCCCGCACCTGTGCGAACCCCGCCCCGCTGTGCCGCTGCCGGTCCGGTCAGGACGCCGTCCGGCCGGTGGCGGGCGACTTCTTCGCGGACTCGGGTATCTCCTTGTCCTCGCGCAGTGCCTTCCACAGGCGGCTCGCCTGGGGTTCGGCGGCCACCACCCGGTTCGGGTCCTTCTTGTCGTACGCGACCGGGAGCATGATGGTCTCCATGCGCGACGGCTCGACGCCGTTGAGGCTGCGTCCGAACTCGGCGAGCGAGGTGAGCGAGGCCAGCTCGGAGTCGGTGGTGAGGGAGCCGGTCAGCGAGTCGGCGATCCGGTACGTCTTCGTGGGGCTGCCCAGCAGGTCCTGCTTCTTGATCTCGGAGAGCAGGGCGATCATGAACTGCTGCTGGAGCCCGATGCGACCGAGGTCACTGCCGTCGCCGACGCCGTGCCGGGTGCGGACGAACGCGAGCGACTCGGTGCCGTTCAGCCTGTGGGTACCGGCTTCCAGGTCCAGCCCGCTGGACTTGTCCCGGATGGGCTCGTCGACGGTGACCGTCACGCCGCCTATCGCGTCGACGAGTTCCTTGAACCCGGAGAAGTCGATCTCCATGAAGTGATCCATGCGGGTGCCGGACATCTGCTCCACGGTCTTCACGACGCAGGCCGGACCGGCCAGTGAATAGACGGAGTTGAACATGACGCGCTCCGCGGAGGGAAGGACGGAGCCGTCCGGCTTGGTGCACTCGGGACGGGTGACCAGGGTGTCGCGCGGGATGCTGACGGCGACGGCCTCCGTGCGGCCCTCGGGGATGTGCATGACCAGGGCGGTGTCGGACCGGGCACCGGAGACGTCGCCCGTGCCGAGCGAGGCGTTGTCCCCGGAACGCGAGTCGGAGCCCAGGACCAGGATGTTCCGTCCCGAGGTGGGCAGCTTCTCCGGCCGGTCGTCACCGATCGCCTTGTCCAGGTCGACACCCTCGAGGTTGTTGTTCAGGTCGCTGTACAACCAGTACCCGGTGCCGCCGACGGCCAGGAGCAGGACCACGAGGCCCAGGAGGAGCAGGCGCCACACCCGGCGGCGGCGCGGCGGCCTGGCCCGACGACTGGACTGAGCACGTCGGGACCTGCGGGGCCCGGTGTCCATGTCCGTCAGGGCGTGCGTCATGCCTGGGTTCCTCTCTCGCTGCGTGACTCGATGCCGGATGAAAACGTGGGGAGGGCACGAGTGGGGGGAGAGGCCGAGCCCGGACAACCACGGGACGCCGCAGTATGTCCGAACTATAGACCGAATCCCCGTCCCGACGGGTGGGTCCTCCGTCACCCGATGGACATCGTCTGTTCGATCACGAGACGGAAAGATGTGTGTTTTCTGTCATTTACGACTGCTGTTGACATCCGCAGGAGCGCTTAGTGATGATGTGTCAGGCCTGTGAAGGTTTAAGTTTTTACATGAGTGATGCCGGCGGTGCTGCCGGCGGATGAGTGGCCGCTGATTTCGAGCCCGGGGGGGCACGAGGGCGGGCGGCCACCGGTACGCGTCATCGGCCTCCGGCTGGGGCGGGATGGAGGAGGGGTGGCTGTGTCGCTGTGCGCGTCGACCCGTGAAGGGCGGGCCGTGTGACGACCGTTTCCGACCCCGCGGTCCAACGGACGGCGGGTGGTTTCGGCCACCCTCGGCACGGCGGCGCGGGAACCGCCGGACAGGCGTCCGGCCGGCAGCCGCTCACCGGTGCCGGGCAGGACGACGTCTACGTCGAGCCCGGGCTGACCCCGCTGATGGCCAGAGAGGCCAATCGCTCCGCGCTCACCTCGCTGCTCGACTCCGCCGGCGTCCCGTACTTCGCCGTACGCGGAACCTCGGACCACGGGACCGTGGTCGCCGTGGCCGAGGCGGACCGCGAGCGCGTGCTCGGCGTGGTCTTCCGCGGCCTGGGGCAGTACCCCGGCCACCTGAGCGTGATCGACCCGGAGGCGCCCCGGCCCGCGCGCCCCGTGTCCTCCCGCGACCCGAAAGCCTGGCGGGACGTCGCCACCGCACGCGTGCTCCAGGTCAGCTGGTACCGCACGGACCCCGGCCGGCACCTGCTCCTGGGACACGAGTACGGCTGTGCCATCGAGTTCTGGCGACCGCACGGCACCCACCTCGTCGCCCCCCGGGCCAACCGCGCCACCTGGGCCGTCGCGGCCGGCGGGACCAACGTGCTCGGCGCCGCCCGGATGTTCAGCCGCTTCGTGTCGGACTGGACCCCGCGGCACCTGGCGCCGGCGCTCGCCACCCGGCCGGAGTTCCTGGTGAACTGCGCGGACGACATCACCTTCCCGGTCGACGCCGTCTACACCTGGGTGGACGGCAACGATCCCGTCTGGCAGCAGCGCAAGGCGCAGGCCAAGGGCGAGGTCTACCACGCCGAGTCCGCGAGCGACGCCCGTTTCATCAGCCGCGACGAACTGCGCTACTCGGTGCGTTCCCTGCACCTGTTCGCGCCGTGGATCCGCAACATCTACATCGTCACCGACGACCAGGTCCCGGCCTGGCTGCGGGAGGACGTGCCCGGGCTGCGCATCGCCACCCACCGCGAGATCTTCCGCCGGCCGGAGGACCTGCCGACGTTCAACTCCCACTCGATCGAGAGCCAGCTGCACCACATCGAGGGGCTCGCGGAGCACTTCCTGTACTTCAACGACGACATGTTCATCGGGCGCCCGGTGGCGCCGCACGCCTTCTTCACCCCGAGCGGTACCGCGCGCTACTTCCCCTCGCGCAACCGCATCCCGCAGGGGCCCGTGGCCGAAACCGACACACCGGTCGACGCGGCCTGCAAGAACAACCGCGCCCTCCTGATGGAACGTTTCGGCAGGGTGATCACGCAACCCATGGAACACATTCCGTACGCCCTGCGGCGTTCGGCGATGGAGGAGGCCGAGCGCGACTTCCCCGAGGCATGGGCACGCACGTCGGCCAGCCGGTTCCGGGCCATGACGGACCTGTCGCCGACATCGTCCTTCGCCCTCTACTACGCGGCCCTCACCGGACGGGCGCAGCCGGGCTCGATGCCGTTCACCTATCTGCAACTGGCCGTGCCCGACCTCGCGGACCGGCTGCAACGGCTGCTCGACGGCAGGAACCAGGACTCGTTCTGCCTCAACGACGCGTTCTCGACACCCGAGGACATCGAGGCCCAGCAGGAACTGCTCGACGGATTCCTCAACGCCTACTTCCCCACCCCAAGCCCGTACGAACGATGAGACGGAGTTCATGACGTGCCGGATCCGACGTCGCTGAGCTCCGCCGCCCACGTCTACAAACGACTCGTCCCCCAGCCGGTCCGCTCCGTCGCCGCCAGCACCGTGCCCGGGCGCGTCCGGCGCAAGGTCAAGCGGGGACTCGCCCGTAGGCTGAGCCAGCGCGAGGCGCGGCTGCACCGCCGCGCCCTGCGCCGTGTCCGCAAGGCGGACTTCGGTCACTCGGAGCGCAGGACCAAGGCGCCCGACGGCCGGGTGGGCCACGTGCACACCGGGCTGTCCGTCGACGCCGCCCGCAGGCTCGACCACGACCTGGTCACTCACGCGCTCGACACCGCCGACATTCCGTGGTTCGCGGTTCCCGCCCTCGACGACCGCCGTCTCTGCATCGCCGTGGAGCAGCGGGACAAGGGGGCCGTGCGCAGAGCGCTCCGCGCGTTGCTGGAGGAACACACCGGATACGTGGTCTCCGTCTCGCCCGCCAACAACGACACACAGGCGATCCCCGGCAGCCATGTGAAGGCCTGGAAGCACTTCGGCAAGGCGCGGGTGATCCGCCTCACCTGGCTGCGCACCGATCCGACGGAGAACCTCTGGACCGGGGAGGACCAGGGCGTCGAGATCGAGTTCTGGACGGTCAACACCGACCTGCCCCAGGAGCGGCTCATCGGCCCCCGCCCCAACCGGGTCCAGCGCGCCGTCCCCAGCGACGCACCGGGCATCGAGATAGGCCTCGACCGGCTGTCCGGGTACTGCGACACCGACGGCGACATGGAGCCGACGATCACGCTGGAGGGCTTCGACGTCCCCCGCCTGGAGGAGATCACCTTCCCCGTCGACGCGGTCCTCCTGTGGCAGCACCCCACGCCCTGGGGCGAGGAGCTCCTGCGTGCCGCGCTCCGCTCGCTGCACCAGTACGCGCCCTGGGTGGACGTCGTCCACGTCCTCGCGCAGGCTCCCGTTCCGTCCTGGCTCCGGTCCGACGAGCGTCTCAGCATCGTGCCCGCGCGCCCCGGCGCCGAATGGGACCTGCACCGGCTGCCCGACATCGCCGGTCACTTCCTGCTGCTGCGGCCGGGAGCCCTGCTCGGCCGGCCGGTCAGGCCCTTCGACTACTTCGCCCCGAGCGGTGCGACCCGTCCGCGCAAAGGCCCCTGGACCGCCGAGGAGTCCTTCTCCGCCTGGACTCGCGCCGCGTACGCGGCGACCGGACGCGTCACCGCCCACGGCTACGCGGACGGACCCCAGCCCTACAGCTGCGCCGTCCTCGAGCGGATCGCCCGGACGGGTGCCGTGCCCCTGGAGCTCATCGACGGCCAGCGGACGCCCGTCGTGCCGGGTACGCACCCCATGGACGGACTGGTCCACCACTGCGGCTACGTCGCGGGCCTCGCCGACCCGTCCGGCGAGGCGTCCGTGGCGCTGCACGCTGCCCTGCCCGGCATCGACAACCACCTGCGACGCCTCCTCGTCCGCAGGGACACCCAGCAGATCCGGCTCCTCGGCCTCGGCACCGAGCAGGCCCTCGGCCGGGGCGGTACCGAAACCGTCATCACCTTCCTGCACCGTTACTTCCCCGTGGCCGCCGTCTTCGAGCAAGGGGATCCCGAGGAACCGGACAACCAGTCGTGAGCATGGGCAATCCCGAGGCGTCCGCCGCGGTCGGAGCGTACCGAGTCCTGGTCCCCGCAGGACTGAGACGGCGGATCGCCCGCCGTGTACCGGCGCGGCTGCGCACGGTGCTCAAGCAGCTGCTGCGCCACCTCCACACCCTCACCCTGGGCGCCCGGCTGTTCCGCGGCGTGCGGGCGCGCCGCCGCTGGCCGCACCTGTTCCGGGAGGGCGAGCGGCTCGCGACGCTGGCCGGGCACGGCAAGCGGATCACCCTCGTACGCCCCACCGTGTCACCGCTCGGGCTGCGCGAGGCCAACCTCGAACTGGTGGCGGCCCTGCTGGAGGAAGAGGGCGTCGACTACTTCGCGATCCGCGGCGACTCCGACTTCCGCTCGTGCCTCGCGGTCGCCGAGGCGGACCGGGAACGGGTGGGCCGGGCGCTGGACCGCTGCGCGGACACCGGCCCCGTGTACGTGACGGCCTGCCGGGGTGACACCGCCGTGGGCAAAACCGCACTGTGCGGCTCCCGGCGCGGCCGGCGCCTCGCACGGGAGTCCGCGGTGCTGCGCATCGGCATGCTGTGGAGCGACCCGGCCGGCTCCCTCTTCCTGGGACTCGAGCACGGCTGCGACATAGAGTTCTGGCGCCCCGAGGAGGGGCGCCTCGTCGCCCCCCGTCCCAACCGCGTCACCGAGGACGTCGCGTGCGACGAGCCCCGGGTCACCGTGCCGGTCAGCCGGCTGACGGGCTTCGCCGCCCTGCACACCCGCCGCACCCGGTCGGTGCGGACCATCCTTCCGTGTGCCGACGCCCTGCCCGAGGACGTGCGGTTCCCGGTCGACGTCGTCTACACGTGGGTCGACGGCAACGACCCCGCGTGGCAGCGGCGGCGCAGTGCGTACGGGCACGGCGGGTACCACACCGAGTCCGCGAACGCGGCCCGCTACATCAGCCGCGACGAACTGCGCTACTCCCTGCGCGCGCTGGAGCAGAACGCCCCCTGGGTGCGCCACGTCTACGTGGTGACGGACCGTCAGCGGCCCGCGTGGCTCAACGACAGCCACCCGCGCATCACCGTGGTCGACCACTCCGAGATCTTCGACGACCCCTCCGCGCTGCCCACGTTCAACTCCCACGCGATCGAGAGCCGTCTGCACCACATCAAGGGCCTGGCCGAACACTTCCTGTACTTCAACGACGACATGTTCCTCGGCTGCCCGGTCACGCCGCAGACCTTCTTCCTGTCGAACGGCATGACCCGCACCTTCCTGTCGCCCTCCCAGGTGCCCCGGTGGGACCTCACCCTGGGGGACCGCCCGGTCGACGCGGCGGGCAAGAACAACCGCAAGCTCCTGCTGGAGAACTTCGGCTCGGCCATCGTCCAGAAGATCCGGCACGCGCCCTACGCCCTGCGCCGCAGCGTGCTCCAGGAGATCGAGCACGAGTTCGCCGACGCGCACCGGCAGACCTCGCACAGCCGGTTCCGCAGCCCCACCGACATCTCGATCCCGTCCTCGCTGTACCACTACTACGCGTACTTCACCGGCCGCGCCGTGCCCTCCGACATCTCCTTCGCCTACCTCGACCTGGCCAAGCCCGAGATCCAGCGGCGGTTGGGCATCCTGCTGGCCAAGCGCGACAGGCAGGCGTTCTGCATCAACGACACGCTCTCGGACGGCCAGGACGTCGAACGCCAGACGGCGATGCTCAGCCGGTTCCTCAGGGCCTACTACCCGGTGCCGAGTCCCTTCGAGCGGAAGGAGGGCGAGGTCCGGTGAAGATCTCCTTCCTGATCAACAACATCTACGGCATCGGAGGGACGAACCGCACGGTCATCAACCTCGCCGAAGCGCTGGCCGTCCACCACGAGGTGGAGATCGTCTCGGTCTTCCGGCGCGCGAACGCGACGAAGTTCGACATCTCGCCGCGCGTCACCGTCCGGGCCCTCGTCGACCTGCGTCCCGGGTCCGCCGACCGCGGCGCCGCCGGCAGCACCGAACCCAGCGAAGTGGTGCCGCGCCAGGAGGAGTTCTACGCGCAGTACAGCCGGTTCACCGACGCCCGCATCATCCGGGAGCTGCAGAGGACGGACGCCGACGTGGTCGTCGGCACACGGCCCAGCCTCAACCTCTTCGTGGCCGCCCACACCCGTGACGGCGCTCTGCGCGTGGCCCAGGAACACATGACCCACCTGGCGATCCCGCTCGCGGTACGCGCGGAGATGGCGCGCGTCTACCCCCGGCTCGACGCCATCACGACGGTCACCGAGGCCGACGCCCGCTCGTTCACGGAGAACACGCCGATTCCCGGCATCCCCGTGGTGGGCATCCCCAACAGCGTCCCGCGGCCGTCCGTTCCGCCGTCCGACTGTACGCACAAGGTGGTGGTCAGCGCCGGCCGCATGCACCACGTCAAGCGGTACGACCTGCTGATCCGGGCCTTCGGCATGCTCGCCGCCGACTTCCCCGACTGGCAGCTGCGCATCTACGGCGACGGCGGCGAGGCCGGGAAGCTGCGCGCGCTGGTCGCCGAACTCGGCCTGGCGGGCCGGGCCCTGCTCATGGGCGGTTTCTCGCCGATCGAGTCGGAGTGGGCCAAGGGCTCCATCGCGGCCGTGACCTCCAGCGCGGAGTCCTTCGGCATGACGCTGGTGGAGGCGATGCGCTGCGGTCTGCCCGTGGTCTCGACCGACTGTCCCGTGGGACCCCGGGAGATCCTCAGCGACGGGGAGGACGGCCTGCTCGTCCCGAACGGGGACGCCGAGGCGATCGCCTGGGGCCTGCGCAGGCTGATGGCCGACGATGCCCTGCGCCGGGCCATGGGCGCCGCCGCGCTGAGCAACGCGGCCCGGTACGACCCCGCGGCCGTGGCCGCCCGGTACGTCGAACTCTTCGAGGACGCGGCCCGCCGCCGCGCCGCCGCCGTACGCGGCTACCGGGCACCCGCCGGTCCCCGGCGGACCGCGGCGCCCCAGGCCAAGGTGCCTCCGGTCTCCCTCGGCTCGGCCGGCGTGGACGTGACGGCGGACGACGCCGGCTGGCTGCGGTTCTCCGCCGACGGTCCCGGCGAGGGCCGCCACCGCTGGCAGTTCGTGCTCCGCCACAAGCCCTCCGACGGGCCCGCCCTGCCCGACCTGCCGCTGCGCACCGTGCGCAAGCCACTCGACAACGGCGGTACGCGCTACACGGCCGCCGTCACCCCCTCCGCCCTCGACCACCTCGGGGACGGCCGCTGGCAGGTGACGATGCGCTCGCCGAAGACGGGGGCCGTGCACATGAAGGCGGGCATCCGCGACACCAGGGCGCTCATCGACGCGCGGGAACGACTGGTCGCCCGGCCGACGGCGGAACCGCTCGGCTGGAACCTTCCCTACGCGCAGCCCAACGGCCGCCTCATGCTGCGCACCGTGCTCCGCCGGGAACACGCCGAGTGCACCGGCGTCAAGGTGACCGACGCGGGCATCGCGCTGGAGGGCGTTCTGTGCGGTGATCGGCTGCTCAAGCCCGGTGCCCTGTTCGTGGTCAGCCGCCGGGGCCAGCACCCGGTGAACTTCGCGGTGCCGGTCGGGCTGATGGGAAACCGGCGCTTCAGGGCCGAGGTCCCGGTGCGGAAGGCGGTCGACCACCGGCTGGACCGGTGGGAGGACTGGGACTGGTGGCTGCAGCCGGACCCGGCCGACCGGGCGAAGGTCCGCGTCTGCCACCTGCTGGAGGACTTCCCCGACGTGAAGGGTGCCTTCACCTACCCGTCGGTGCCGCTCGTGGGGGACGAGCCGTCGGAATTCGCCGTGATCCACCCGGCCCGTCCGGTGTGGGTGCGGGCCTACTGCTCCGCTTCGGGAGCCATGGCCATGAACGTGGTCGACCGCTAGGGATGGAAGAGACATGAATCGGACGATCTTCGTACTCGGGGACTCCGTCCCTGCTCCGCGGACGGACGAGGAAGCGCCGATGGCGGGCTGGGGCCAGAAGATCGAGGATCTCCTGGCCGGCCCGGTGGAGGTCGCCAACTACGCCCGAAGCGCCATGACCACCCGCAAGTACTTCACCGAGCGGTTCCCGGCGATGCTCAACCGCATGAAGCGCGGGGACGTCGTCCTCATCGGCTTCGGAGGCGTGGATCACATGATCCACAACGGCATGCGCTACGTCCCCGTTCCCGAGTACAGGGAACTGCTCCGGCTGTTCGCCACGTACGTGTACCAGGAAGGGGGGACGCCGGTCCTGGTCACCCCCGCGGCACGGTACGCGTTCTCCGGCAGCGGCGAGGTGCTGAACACACGGGGCGACTACCCCCGGGCCATGCTGGAGGTCGCCTCCGAGCTCGGTGTGCCGGCCATCGACCTCACCGGCCGGACGATGGACCTGTGGGCCGAGATCGGACCGATGCGGCTGCGCCAGTACTTCTGCTGGGTGGACGCGGGGGAGCACCCCCTCCACCCCGACGGGAACATCGACTCGTCCCACCTCAGCCACACCGGGGCCTTCGAGGTGGCCCGCATCGTGGTGGCCGGACTGTGCCACCTCGGAGTGCTGGACAAGAGCGAGGTCGACATGCCGGCGCTCATGGAGCCGCCGGTGATGCCGCCGGTCTCCACCGAGTTCACGATCCAGGCACCGGAGTCGGCGCTGCACTACGCGCAGCCCGTGGGGGAGCCGCCGGGCATCACGAAGCCGGCCATGGACGGTCTCGCCGGCCCGATGGTGAAGTTCTCCGGCGTCACCGCGCCGGGGACCGAGTACGTCCTCTTCTTCGAGGGGGGCCAGTACATCGGCGGCGCGGGCGTGGGCGGTTCGGGGCAGTGGACCTGGCGGCGCTCGGTGAACTGGACGGCGGGGGAGCACGTCGTCCAGTGCGTCGGGCTGCGCGGTGACGGCTGCTCACCGGTGGTGCAGCACCGGTTCACGGTGATGACCGACGTGCCGGCCCCCCTGGTGACCTCACCCGCCGAGGGCGCCTTCGCCGGCCCGCGGCCGCGTTTCTCCGGCAAGGTGCAGCGGGGGGTGACCAAGGTCGTGCTCATGGAGGGGGACCTGCTCATCGGCGCGACCGGGGTGAACGAGAAGGGCGAGTGGGGGTTCACCCATGGGCACGCCTGGCGTCCCGGAACCCACACGATCCGGGCGATCGCGCTCTTCGGCGCCACCGAGTCCGCCCCGGCCGTGCGGACGTTCAAGGTCGTCGGAATCCCCGAGAACAGTCCCATCAGGACACACGGGGCCTCCCGGCACGACTGCGGGGCGGTCTGCGAGCACAGGCCCTTCACGGGCGACCGGTAGACGCGTTGCGCGGGAACGTCCGGACGTGGCTCACCGCCGGTGCCGCGGCCCTGGCAGTGATCCTGGGACTCTCCGTCGCCGCACCGGGCGGACAGGGGAGGGCGACGCCGGACCGGCGCACCCTCCGGGTGCTCCACTACAACCTCTGCGGAGCGGCCGCGGTGTGCCCGTGGAACGCCGGATCGTCCGGGCCGGGCACCTCGGTGGCGCGTCTGGTCCGGGAGGCGGTGCGCCACGACCCCGATGTCGTCACCCTGAACGAGATCTGCCTGACGCAGTACGCGGCCCTGAAGGAACAACTGGCCCGTGCGGGGCGGCCGATGGACGGAACCTACGCCTCCTCCCAGAACAACGTCCCGGCCTGCGGGAGCAGCGGTCGTTTCGGCACCGCCGTGCTCAGCCGCGAGGACGTCCCGGACGGAAAGCAGTGGTACCACCCCTTCCGCCACACCGGCGGTGAGACCTACACCAACGGCGGCCGCACGGTCACGGTCCGCAGGGGACTGCTGTGCGCCGACACCCGGTTCGCCGGCGGACGTCTCATCGCCTGCACGGCGCACACCTACGCCAGGGCCCCCGAGCAGTTGCGCGAGATCAGGGACTGGACGGCCGATCCGGCCGCGTTCCCGGTGGACGTTCCCGTCGTCGTGGCCGGCGACTTCAACCTTCCGCCCGCGGCACCGGCCCTCTCCCACCTCACCGGCGGGTTCGCGGAGGCGGACGAGGCGGACCGGGAGCCCACGGCCGGCACGCGGAAGATCGACTACGTGTTCGCCGACCGACGGCACTTCGCCGTCGAGGACGGTGACGCCGAGAAGTACGCCGAATCCGACCACGCGCTGCTGAAGGGACGGTTCACCCTCAGGACGCCCTGACACCCCCTTTCCCGCGGGGTCGGACGGACACCGCAGGGGCGGTGGACGCACGAACCGCGCCGAGCGTTGCAGAGGTGCGCGCGTGACAAGGCGCACGCGAGCGGACGGGGTTGGAAAAGTGAAAATCCTGTTAGCCTCCCGAGAGTTGTTCGAACGACTCGGGTGATGAGTGCTGCCCGGAACCGGCCCGGCCGGGCCGCGCAACGGGGGTTGGGGAATGGTGCCGTGAACAAGTCCTCCACGGTGGATCTTGTCGTCGTCGGACTCGGTTACGTGGGGTTACCTTTAGCCCGTTCCGCCGCGTCCGCCGGATTACGGGTGGTGGGTCTCGACCGCAGCCGCACCGTCGTGGAGGGGCTGAACAGCGGCCGCTCCCACGTCGACGACATCACGGACGCCGAGGTCGGCGCGATGCTCGGCCGGGGTTTCCGGGCGTCCGACCGCCCCGAGGTGATCGCCGGCGCCGCCGCGGTCGTCATCTGCGTGCCCACCCCGCTCACCGAGCACGGCTCCCCGGACCTCGGCGCGGTGCACGCCGCGGTGGCGGACACCGCCACCCACCTCACGCCCGGCACCCTCGTGGTGCTGGAGTCCACGACCTACCCCGGCACCACCGACGAGGTCGTACGGCCCCGGCTGGAGGCCGGCGGTCTGAAGGTCGGCCGGGACTTCCACCTGGCGTTCTCGCCCGAGCGCATCGACCCGGGCAACGCCTCCTTCGGACTGGAGAACACGCCGAAGGTCGTCGGCGGCGTCACCGCCGACTGCACCAAGGCCGCCCGCGCCCTCTACGAACGCTTCGTGACCCGCGTGGTGGAGGCCAAGGGCACCCGCGAGGCCGAGATGGCCAAGCTCCTGGAGAACACCTACCGGCACGTCAACATCGCGCTCGTCAACGAGATGTCGATGTTCTGCCGTGAGATCGGCGTCGACCTGTGGGACGCGATCCGCTGCGCCTCCACCAAGCCGTTCGGCTTCGCACCGTTCTACCCCGGCCCCGGCGTCGGCGGGCACTGCATCCCGATCGACCCCAACTACCTCTCGTACAAGGTGCGTTCGCTGGGCATCCCGTTCCGCTTCGTGGAGCTGGCGCAGGAGATCAACCAGCGCATGCCCGTGCACGTGGTCAACCGTGCGGCCGATCTGCTCAACGACGAGGGCAAGGCCGTGCGCGGCTCCCGCGTCCTGCTGCTCGGCGTCACCTACAAGCCCGACATCTCCGACCAGCGCGAGAGTCCGGCCCTGGCCGTCGCCGGGAACCTGCGCGCCCGCGGTGCCGAGCTGGTCTACTTCGACCCCCACGTCGACGACTGGACGGTCGACGGCGTCCCGGTCGAGCGCGCGGACGACTATCTGGCCGCCGCCGGGACCGCGGACCTGACCATCCTGCTCCAGCCGCACCGGGAGATGGACCTGGGCCTGCTGGCCGACCGGGCCCGCAAGCTCTTCGACACCCGGGGCAGGTCCGCCGATCACCCGCGGGTGGTCAAGCTGTGACGACCGAGGACACGTACATACCCGGAGCCGTCGACTCCGGCGGGCGCCGGGGACACCGCAAGCGACGGCAGCTGAAGGTCTCGTACTTCTTCTTCGTCGCCATCGCCGCGCTCATCGCCACCCGGCTCGACTCCGACTCGCTGCACCTGTACTCGATGGGCGCCATGGGCCTGCTGGCCCTGAAGATGTTCGGGGCCCTGTTCTACCGCCCCGCCAAGGCGGGGCGGGAGGAACTCGAGTACCTCGAGAAGTGCTGGGTCACCGCGGTCATCCCGATCTACAACGAGGACCCGGTGATGTTCGAGCAGGGCATGCGCAGCCTGCTCGCGCAGTCCCGGCTCCCCAACGAGATCCACATCATCGACGACTGCAGCGCCGATCCGGGCGGCATCCGGGCGGCGAAGAGGCTGCGGACCGAGTTCGAGGCGAAGGGCGTCAAGTACACCGTCAGCGTCCAGCCCGAGAACAAGGGCAAGCGCGAGGCGCTGGCGCGGGGCTTCGAGGCGGCGCCGTACTCCGACATCTTCCTGTGCGTGGACTCCGACACCGTGCTCTCCCGGGACACGGTCCGTGAGCTGCTGCTGCCGATGGCCGACGAGAAGATCATGGCCTCCACCGGCATGGTGCTGGCGCTCAACCACGACAGCAACGTCTTCACCCGCCTGCAGGACCTGCGCTACGGCAACTCCTTCCTCTTCGAGCGGGCCGCCTACTCGCGGCTGAAGTCCGTGCTGTGCTGCTGCGGCGCCCTGTCGGCGTACCGCGGCTCGCTGGTGCGCAAGTACCTGCCGGACTTCCTCAACCAGCAGTTCCTGGGCAAGCCGGCCGTCTTCGGCGACGACCGCCGCATGACCAACTACTGCCTGATGGAAGGCCAGGTGGTCTTCCAGGAGACCGCCGTCGGCTACACCGCCGTCCCCGAGAAGCTGCCGCACTTCCTGCGCCAGCAGGTCCGCTGGAACAAGTCGTTCTTCCGCGAGTCCCTGTGGGCCTTCCGGCACCAGAAGAAGTACCGGCCCGCGTTCTGGCTGACCTGCATGGAACTCGGCCTGTGGCTGGTCTTCGGCTCGGCGATGTTCTACTCGATGGTCATCCTGCCGGTCATGGAACCGGCCCGGTTCGTCGACCACATCGGGGACTACGCGCTGTTCATGGTCCTCATGGGCTATCTGCGCAACGTCCGCTACCTCGACTTCCCGCGCCGCGGCATGGGCTTCGTCAAGCGGTTCGGCATGTTCCTGCTGGCCCCGCTGTACGGCCTGATCCAGCTCTTCCTGCTGACCCCGCTGCGCTTCTACGCCCTGCTCACCCTGCACAAGGGCAACTGGGGCACCCGCCAGGCCGGTGTCGAGGTGTCCGTGGCCGGCGATCACGAGGCCGGTGTGACGGAGATCTTCGAGGAAGAGGACCCGTACTCCGACAAGAAGGTCACCGAGACGCTCCAGCTGATGCGCCTCGAGGGCGTCGCCCTGCGCACCCGGCCCCGTACGGCCACCATCCCCGGCCGGCCGCAGCCGCTGCCCGGTTACGACGAGCAGCACCACCAGAACGTGCCCCAGCAGCCCGTGAGCTGGGGAACGCCCGAGCCCGCTCGGACGCCGGCCGGTCACGGCGGGCAGCAGTGGTACGGCGGCGAACAGCAGCAGTGGCAGGACGGCGGTCACGGCGGCCCGTACCACCCGCACCCGCAGCACCCGCACCCGCAGCAGCCGTACCCGCCGCAGCCGTACCCGCAGGACCACGGCTACGGCCGTGACGGGCACCAGGGCGGCCATGACCGGGGCCCCGGCCGGCCGCAGGGCGGTCAGGACGGCGGCTGGTAGGCGCGGCGGCGCGTACGGAGAGGGCGCGTGAGGGGGGAAGGGGGCGGTCCTGCGGCCGCCCCCTTCCCCGTTCCCGCGGGCCTACTGGTAGTGGGCCATCGCCTCCTCGACCGTCACCACCGGGATGTCCCGGTCCGCGATCTCCCGCATCAGCGTGGTGAGACCGGCCGTGCCGATCTCCGTGCTGGTCCTCGGGGCGCCCTCGACGACCTTGTGCAGGCACAGGATCAGCCAGTCACCGCTCTCGGCGCAGCGGTCCAGCCTGCCGCCCTCGCCGGTCAGCTTCGACAGCGCCGTGCCGCCGATGCCCGTACCGTCGGTGATGCCGGTCAGCGCCTTCAGGCGGTACGGGTGCGCCGGGGCGAACGACTCGATCGTCTCGGAGATGATCGACCGGGCCGTGGTGAAGTGCCGGCTCGCGATCAGGTCCACCGGGACGCCGTCCGAGGTCTTCTGGAACGCCCCGTGCGGATAGGCGAAGTGCTCGCTGGTGAAGCCGTTGGACACCAGCCACTCCCGCAGTCTGCGGAAGTCCTCGTCGGCCTGCTCCGCGGTCAGCTTGGGATAGCTGGCGGTGTGCGTGGCGTTCGCGTAGGCGTGACCGCCCATCTCCCAGCCGGAGAAGTTCTGCATCGAGCGCATCTGGTCGACCGTCAGGAAGCTTCCGGTCCCGATGGCGTCGGCGATGTTGTACACCGTGCCGGGGAAGCCGAAGGAGTCCATCACCGGGCGGGCCAGGTCGTGGATCGACTTGTGGGAGTCGTCGAAGGTGAGGGAGACGACGCCCCGGGGGAACACGTCGGCGGTGTCCGGTATCAGCTCGACCGCCTGGAGCCGGTACGTCACCGGCCCGCCCGCGTTGTCGTACACGGCGAACGACATGTCCGTGAACCCGGCCGTCGTGGACGGCGTGCCCGTGGCCGAGATCGCGTACGTACCGGCCGCACCGGTGACGTCGGCCCACTGGAGGTGGACGGTGACCCATTCCCCGGACTGGACGTAGTTGGCCGCGGTCCTGGAGTGGACGTGGAACGTCCACGAGAAGTGGTTCTTCAGCGCGCCGCTGCCCACGTAGAACACCAGCTTGGACAGGTTCGTCACGTCGTCGACGCGGAACACCAGCCGGATCATCTTGCCGGTCAGGTTCACCGCCGTCATACCGGACCTGCGGACGTACGACTGCTTGCCGGTGCCGTTGGTGGTCACCCGTACCGACTGGGTGCCGCGCACGAACTGCGTCCTGTCGTTCGCCTCGGCCGACGCGGTGCCCGCGCCCCCGGCGGTCCAGCCGTGGGACGCCTGGAACTGCTGGGACCAGGTGGCCCGGCGGTTCTTGGGCCGGCGGCCCGACGGGGCGTAGGGAGGGGGAGTGGTGAGGCCGCCGATGGCGCCCTCGGCCACCGGGGCGGCGGCGGGCTGGGCGGCGACACTGCCCAGCCAGGCGCCCCCGCCCGCCATCGCGACACCGCCCGCGCCGCCCATCAGCAGCGCGGAGCGCCGGCTCACCACCGCCTTCTCGCCCGCCGTACCGTGGCCGCGCGCGCCGGACCGCCGTTTTCCCACTCAGGACCCCCGAACCGTGTCGAAGTAGTTCACGCCGTTGTCGGCGAAGCCCTCGACCCGGGCCCGGACTTCCTTCGCCGACAAGGTGTCGTTCGCGTTGTAGTAGAGCCAGTCGACCTTCATGTCCCAGGCGCGGTCGCCCTTGAACGGCAGGTCCACGAACCAGTGGTTGAAGTTCACCGACATGTCCGTGCGCGGGGCGTACTTCCCGTTGCTGACGAAGAGCTTCTCGCCGTCGAGCCAGTAGGAGACGGCGTCGTCCTTCACCCTGATCATCACGGTGTGCCAGCCGGCGAGGCTCTTGTTCGTGGTGGTGTAGACGCGGTCGTTCGTCCTGTGGTCGTACCAGGTCACGGTGTCGAGCTTCGGACCGGGCCGGCCCCAGCCGCCGTTGGGCATGTACTCGTTGTCCAGCTCGCTGTACGTCGCGCCCCTGCCGCCGATGGTGTAGAAGGTCTGGTTGACGTGGTCGCCCTTCTCACCGGTCGCCGGCTCGTCGCTGAAGTGGATGCGGGCCGCGTAGGTCCCCTCGCGGAACTTGCTCGCGGCGGTACCCAGGCTGGCCTGCCGGGTGCCCGCCTCGGTGCCGTCCGTGCTGGCGCGCAGCCGCAGCACCTGGCCGCCGTCCAGGGCCTCCTCGTCGCCGGGGAAGGTGACGCCGTCGGCCGACCAGGTGTTCTCGATGCCGGGGCCGCCCTTGCTGGTGCGGACCAGCCAGCCGTGCTTGAAGAGGGCGGGGTCCTTGGCGCCGAGGTAGTCGAAGGTGTCGAACAGCACGCCGTCGGGGGCGGCCGGCAGCGGCTCGGGCGCAGCGGCGGTCTTCGCCTTCTTCCCGGCGTCGTCCGGCCCGGTGCCGTCCGGCTCCTCGCCCCAGGCGAGCACGCCCCGCTTGTACGCGGTGACCTTCTTCGCCTCCTTGTAGCTGGTCGTCTCCGCGTCGAAGGAGCGGTCGTCGGACTGCTCCAGCTCCTTGTGGTCGGTGCGGAACAGCTGGAGGTCGATGCCCTTGCTGTTGGCGCCGGGTGCCAGGGAGCCGGCGGCCTCGGAGAAGCGGATCTCCAGATAGCGGTCGGCGGTGTCGGTGGGCCGGTCCGACTCCACCACGCGGCCGGCGAGGTGCGAGCAGCCGAAGGCGGCGTTGACGCAGTTGAAGGCGTACCCCGGGGAACCGGCGCCGTCGTCGGCGGTGAACCAGTACCGCAGTGAGACGTCGCTGAGCCGCAGCGGCTCGTCGGTCTTGTTGAAGACCTCCAGCGACGGCCTGGCCACCGTCGAGGTGGCGGGCGTGTCGGTCCGGTAGCGCACGAGGAGATCGGGCGGGTCGGGGTCCGCCGATCTCCAGACGGGGTAGAGCGCCGTGGCGCCGAGGGCGATCACGGCCACGAACAGCAGCAGCCGGACCTTGGGCCATAATCGGCGCCGGGGTGGGCGGCGGCGGGTGGACGCCACGGGGACTCCTCAACGGGGCGACGACGCGCACGAGTAGACAAGTGGTCAGGTCGTGTGGAGATCCTATCGGTACGCCTGTGACGAAAGGGGGTGGCCCGCACGGATCGTTACCGTGCGGGCCACCCCCTCGTCAGGGACGGCCGGTCACGCCGGGACGCTCGCCACGCCCGGGGCCAGGAACCGCTTCCCGTTCACGCGCTCGGAGACACCCTCGCGGTCCAGGTACGGCGTGATGCCGCCCAGGTGGAACGGCCAGCCGGCGCCCGTGATCAGGCACAGGTCGATGTCCTGGGCCTCGGCGACGACACCCTCGTCGAGCATGAGCCCGATCTCCTGCGCCACCGCGTCGAGGACGCGGGCCCGCACCTGCTCCTCCGTCAGGACGGTGTCGCCCTGCTTGAGCAGCGCGGCGACCTCCGGGTCCAGCTCGGGCTTGCCGCTGTCGTAGACGTAGAAGCCGCGCTTGCCCGCCTCGACGACCGCCTTCAGGTTCGGGGAGACCGTGAAGCGGTCCGGGAACGCCCCGTGGAGCGTCTCGGAGACGTGCAGGCCGATCGCCGGGCCGACCAGCTCCAGCAGCACCAGCGGCGACATCGGCAGACCGAGCGGCTCGACCGCCTTCTCGGCGGTCTCGACCGGGGTGCCCTCGTCGATGACGTTCTGGATCTCGCCCATGAAGCGGGTCAGGATGCGGTTCACGACGAACGCCGGGGCGTCCTTGACCAGCACCGCGGTCTTCTTCAGCTTCTTGGCGACACCGAACGCCGTGGCCAGCGAGGCGTCGTCGGTCCGCTCACCGCGGACGATCTCCAGCAGCGGCAGGACGGCGACCGGGTTGAAGAAGTGGAAGCCGACGACCCGCTCGGGGTGCTTCAGCTTCGACGCCATCTCCGTCACGGAGAGCGAGGAGGTGTTGGTGGCGAGGATCGCGTGCGCCGGGGCGACCGCCTCGACCTCCGCGAACACCTGCTGCTTGACGCCCATCTCCTCGAACACGGCCTCGATGACGAAGTCCGCGTCCGCGAAGCCCTCGGCCTTGTCCAGCACACCGGTGACCAGCGCCTTCAGACGGTTGGCCTTGTCCTGGTTGATGCGGCCCTTGCCGAGCAGCTTGTCGATCTCGGCGTGGACGTAGCCCACACCCTTGTCGATGCGCTCCTGGTCGATGTCGGTCAGCACGACCGGCACCTCGAGGCGGCGCAGGAACAGCAGCGCGAGCTGCGAGGCCATCAGACCGGCGCCGACCACACCGACCTTGGTGACCGGACGGGCCAGGCTCTTGTCCGGAGCGCCGGCCGGGCGCTTGCCGCGCTTCTGCACCAGGTTGAAGGCGTAGATGCCGGCGCGCAGTTCGCCGCCCATGATCAGGTCGGCGAGCGCCTGGTCCTCGGCGTCGTAACCCTGCTGGAGATCGCCGTTCTTGGCGGCGGCGATGATGTCCAGGGCGCGGTAGGCGGCCGGGGCCGCGCCGTGCACCTTGGAGTCGGCGACGAACCGGCCGCGCTCGACGGCCTGGTCCCAGGCCTCGCCGCGGTCGATCGCCGGGCGCTCGATCTCGATCTCGCCCTTGAGGACGGAGGCCGTCCAGATCAGCGACTGCTCCAGGAAGTCGGCGCCCTCGAAGATGGCGTCGGCGATGCCGAGCTCGAAGACCTGCTTGCCCTTGAGCTGCTTGTTCTGGTTGAGGCTGTTCTCGATGATCACCGAGACGGCCTTGTCGGCGCCGATCAGGTTCGGCAGCAGCGTGCAGCCGCCCCAGCCGGGGACCAGGCCGAGGAAGACCTCGGGCAGGGAGAACGCCGGAAGGGCCGCGGACACCGTGCGGTAGGTGCAGTGCAGGCCGATCTCCACGCCACCGCCCATGGCGGCGCCGTTGTAGTACGCGAAGGTCGGCACGGCGAGCTTCGACAGCCGCTTGAAGACGTCGTGGCCGCCCTTGCCGATGGCGAGCGCGTCCTCGTGCCGCTTGAGCAGCTCGACGCCCTTGAGGTCGGCGCCGACGGCGAAGATGAACGGCTTCCCGGTGACACCGACGCCGACGATCTCGCCGTCCGCGGCCTCCTTCTCGACCCGGTCGAGGGCGGCGTCGATGTTCGCCAGCGACTGCGGGCCGAGGGTGGTCGGCTTGGTGTGGTCGTGACCGTTGTCGAGGGTGATCAGCGCGAAGCGCCCCGCACCCAGCGGCAGGTCGAAGTGGCGCACGTGCGCCTGCGTGACGACCTCGCCCGGGAACAGCTCGGCCGCACCCTTCAGCAGCTCTGCGGTGGTGCTCACTTGTCCCCCTCGAAGTGCGGGTTCTCCCAGATGACCGTCGCGCCCATGCCGAAGCCGACGCACATCGTGGTCAGGCCGTAGCGGACGTTCGGCTGTTCCTCGAACTGGCGGGCCAGCTGCGTCATCAGGCGGACGCCGGAGGAGGCCAGCGGGTGGCCGAAGGCGATGGCGCCGCCGTACTGGTTGACGCGCTCGTCGTCGTCGGCGATGCCGTAGTGGTCCAGGAAGGCCAGGACCTGGACGGCGAAGGCCTCGTTGATCTCGAACAGGCCGATGTCGGAGATGGACAGGCCCGCCTGCGCGAGCGCCTTCTCCGTCGCCGGGATCGGGCCGTAGCCCATGACCTCGGGCTCCACGCCCGCGAAGGCGTAGGAGACCAGGCGCATCTTGACCGGCAGCCCGTTCTCGCGGGCGAAGTCCTCGGAGGCGATGACCGAGGCGGTGGCGCCGTCGTTCAGACCGGCCGCGTTACCGGCGGTGACCCGGCCGTGGACGCGGAACGGCGTCTTGAGGTTCGCCAGGTTCTCCAGCGTGGTGCCCGGGCGCATCGGCTCGTCGGCGGTGACCAGGCCCCAGCCGGTCTCGCCGCCCTCGGGGTTGGTGCGGCGCACCGAGACCGGCACCAGGTCGGCCTGGATCTTGCCGTTGGCGTACGCCTTGGCGGCCTTCTCCTGGGAGCGCACCGCGTACTCGTCGGCGCGCAGCTTGGTGATCTGCGGGTACCGGTCGTGCAGGTTCTCCGCGGTCATGCCCATGAACAGGGCGGACTCGTCGACCAGCTTCTCGGAGACGAAGCGCGGGTTCGGGTCGACGCCCTCGCCCATCGGGTGGCGGCCCATGTGCTCGACACCGCCCGCGATGGCGACGTCGTACGCGCCGAAGGCGACGGAGCCGGCCACCGTGGTGACGGCGGTCAGGGCGCCGGCGCACATGCGGTCGATGGAGTAGCCCGGGACCGAGGTGGGCAGGCCCGCGAGGATGCCGGCCGTGCGGCCGATGGTCAGGCCCTGGTCACCGATCTGCGTGGTCGCGGCGATGGCGACCTCGTCGATCTTCTTCGGGTCCAGCCCGGGGTTGCGGCGCAGCAGCTCCCGGATGGCCTTCACGACGAGGTCGTCGGCGCGGGTCTCGTGGTAGATGCCCTTCGGGCCCGCCTTGCCGAACGGGGTGCGGACGCCGTCGACGAAGACGACGTCCCTGACGGTACGAGGCACGATGGCTCTCCTCCAGGGTGCGGGATGGCACTGCTGCGTTGCGCTGAGCGCGCGCTCAGAACCCATGCTACTTGTGGGTAACGTAGCAGCCCAGTCCCCCCGCCCCAAGCGGTGAAGGTCACACCCCGGGCGTCACACCTTCGGCGGAGCCGTCGAGCCGCGCGGAGTGAGGACCGGGGTCGGCACGGGGTGCGAACCGGGCCCCTCCCCGGTGATCACCCCGAACAGCGTCCGCGCCACGTCCGCGCCGAATCCGTGCACGTCGTGGCTCATCGCGGAGAGCGTCGGATGGGTCAGCCGGCACAGCTGGGAGTCGTCCCACGCCAGCAGGGACACGTCCTCCGGGACCCGCAGCCCCATCTCGGCCGCCACCGACAGGCCGGCCACCGCCATGATGTCGTTGTCGTACACGATCGCCGTCGGCCTCTCCGGCGGTGCGGCGGTCAGCAGCGAGCGGGTCGCCCGCGCGCCCGCGTCCCCCGAGAAGTCGGTGGCCACCTGCCAGGCCCGGGCGGCCGGCTCCAGCGCGCGGACCGCCTCGTCGAACGCGGCCGTACGGATCGAGGTGTGCCCGAGCGCCGCCGCGCCGCCCACCCGGGCGATCCGCCGGTGCCCGAGCGCCGCCAGGTAGCGCACCGCCTCGGTCACGGCCGTGGCGTCGTCGGTCCACACGGAGGTCAGCCCGCCGGTCAGCGAGGGGTGCCCGACGGCGACCGCCGGCAGCCCGAGCCGCCCGGCCACCGCCGGGCGGGGGTCGTCGGCCCGGAAGTCGACCAGGATCGACCCGCCGATCTGCCGCCCCCGCCACCACGACTCCATCAGCCCGACCTCCTCGTCCTGGCCGCGCACCAGCCGCAGCAGCAACGAGCAGGACCGTTCGACCAGGACGCTCTCCACACCGGAGATGAACTCCATGTAGAAGGGCTCCAGACCGAGCAGCCGGGCGGGCCGGCACACCGCCAGCCCCACCACGTCCACCCGCGAACCCGCCAGCGTGCGCGCGGTCGAGCTCGGCGCCCACCCGAGCTCCCGCGCCGCCCGGAAGATCCGGTCCCGGGTCGCCTCCGACAGGCCCGGCTTCCGGTTGAAGGCGAGGGACACGGCCCCCTTGGACACACCGGCGCGCGCGGCGACGTCCTTGATCGTGACGCGAGGGGGCGGTGTTGCCGTCATCGAGTGGGCTCCACGCAGTACAGGGCGGAACGGGCGCTGTCCGGGTCCGGAGTCTTCCAGCCCCGCACCCCTATCGTCACCCGTTCCCCGGGCAGCAGGGTCACCAGCCCCCGGTCGGCCCGCGCGTCCGGGTCCAGCCGGTCGGCCTGGAGCAGCAGGTCCCGTACCAGGGTGCGGGCCGTCACCGTGATCCCGCCCGGCGCGAGCGCGACCTCGAACTCCGGCCGGGGGTAGGCGACCTCCCGGTCCGGCACGGGGAAGTGCAGCGCCCGCAGCCCGTCCCCGCTCCCGGCTTCTCCCGAGCGGGAGGACCCCCACGCGTCGGCGACCAGGAACTCCCTCGGACCGGCCGGCACCAGCTCCGCGGGCACGCCGATCCCGGCCACGGTCCGCGCCTCGGCGGCCAGGGCCGGACCCGCCTCCGCGATCACCGTGCCCTCGACGGACATCCGCCGCAGCCGCAGCGTGCCGTGCCAGGCCTCGGCGGACTGGTTGACCGCCGCCAGCACCAGACCGCCGGCGTGCGCGCGCACGGTCAGCAGCCGGTCCGCGTACAGCCGCCGCAGCTCGTGGTAGAGCGGCTTCTCCCGCCCGTCCCCGTCGATCGCGGCCCAGGACGTCACCGGCCAGCAGTCGTTGAGCTGCCAGACCACCGTGCCCGCGCACAGGGGCCAGTGGGCGCGCCAGTGCTCGATCCCGGCCGCCACCGCACGGGCCTGGTTGACCTGCATCAGATAGTGCCAGCGGTCGAAGTCCCCCTCCGGCACGGCGAAGTGACGGGCCAGCCCGCGCTCCAGCTTGCCGTTGCCGTCGTCCGCCTTCTGGTGGTGCAGCATGCCGGGGGAGTCCGGCGCGAGCTCCTCCCCGGGCAGCGCCCGGCGCAGCGTGGCGTACGCGGGCGGCGCCTGCCAGCCGAACTCGGCCACGAAGCGCGGCACGTGCAGCCGGTAGTCGGCGTAGTCGGTGCGGTTCCACACCTCCCAGGAGTGGTGCGTGCCGTGCGCCGGGTCGTTCGGGTGGTGCAGCCAGGACCCGGACCAGGGGCTGCCCGCCGTGTACGGCCGCGTCGGGTCCAACTCGGCCACCACGCGCGGCAGTACGCCCAGGTAGTACCCCTCTCCCCAGGAGTCCCCGGCCAGCCCCGGCTCCCAGTCCCAGTCCCGGAAGCCCCACAGGTTCTCGTTGTTGCCGTTCCACAGCACCAGCGAGGGGTGCGGCATCAGCCGGACGACGTTCTCCCGGGCCTCCGCCTCCACCTCCCCGCGCAACGGCTGTTCCTCGGGGTAGGCCGCGCACGCGAACGGGAAGTCCTGCCAGACCAGCAGCCCCAGCTCGTCGCAGGCGTCGTAGAAGTCCTCGCTCTCGTAGATCCCGCCGCCCCAGACGCGGACCAGGTCCACGCCCGCGCCGGCCGCCTGCTCCAGCCGCCGCCGGTACCGCTCCCGGGTGATCCGGGACGGGAAGACGTCGTCCGGGATCCAGTTGACGCCCCGGGCGAACAGGCGCTCACCGTTGACGACCAGGGTGAAACCGGTGCCGTGCGCGTCGGGCGAGGTGTCCAGCTCCACGGTGCGGAACCCGATCCGGCGCCGCCACTCGTCCAGCGCACCCTCGCCGTGCAGCAGCGTCAGCGCGACGTCGTACAGCGGCTGCTCGCCGTACCCCCGGGGCCACCACAGCCGTACGTCCGGCACCTCGAGCCGTACGGTCCCGTGCGTCCCGTCGACCTCCGCGCGGGCGCGTACGCCGCCGACGCTCGCCTCGACGGTGAGCGGTGCCTCGACCCGGGTGCGCTCCACGTCGACGGCCAGCTCGACCCGGCCCACGCCGCCTTCGACCGTGACGAGCGGGCGCACCCGGGCGATCCGGGCCGTGGACCAGTGTTCGAGCCGCACCGGCCGCCAGATCCCGGCCGTCACCAGCGTCGGCCCCCAGTCCCAGCCGAACGAGCAGGCCATCTTGCGCACGTACTGGTAGGGCTCGGCGTAGGCGCCGGGCCGCTCGCCCACCCGGCCGCGCACCGCCTCGGCCTCGGCGTAGGCGGAGGCGAACCGCACCGCGAGCCGGCCGCTCAGCCCGGTCACGTCGAAGCGGTAGGAGCGGTGCATGTTGCGCACCCGGCCCAGTGGCCGGCCGTCGAGCAGGATCTCGGCGACGGTGTCGAGGCCGTCGAAGACGAGATCCGTCTGCTCGTGCGCGCCCGGTCCGGCGGCCAGCTCCGTCTCGTAGGTCCAGTCCCGCCGGCCCACCCACGCGACCTCGGCCTCGTTGCGGCCGAGGAACGGATCGGGGATCAGCCCGGCCGCCAGCAGGTCGGTGTGCACGCACCCCGGCACCACGGCGGGGAGCGGGTCCCCCGTGCCGTCCGGGTCGCGCAGACTCCATCCGTCGGTGAGTGGTGTGACCTGACGCATGCACACTCCCTAAACCGATTCATTCTTGCCTGGGAAACGTTTTGGCATCGTTGGCGCAATAGAGACTTTACCGGTTTAGCAAGGGCTGCCAGAGTGCCGAACCAGCCAACCCACTCGTGCTCGTCCGCCCCGTGAACGGAGCTGGTGCACATGAACCGCCGCAAGGCACTCGCCGGATCGATCGCCGTCCTCGCCCTCCTGGCCTCCGCCTGCACGGGCACAGGGGGCTCATCGGGGGGCGCGGACGCCGAGGCGCCCGACGACCCCTCCGAGGCCAAGGGGTCCATCACGGTCCTCACCCACCGGACCGACCTGGTGCAGGACGGGACGATGAAGAGGTACGCCGCCGAGTTCAACAGGACCTACCCCGGGGTGAAGGTCGAGTTCGACGCCCTCACCGACTACGAGGGCGAGGTCAAGATCCGGATGAACACCGAGAACTACGGCGACGTCCTGATGATCCCCGCGGTGATCGAGAAGAAGGACTACCCGAAGTTCTTCGCCTCCCTGGGCGGCGAGGCGGAGCGCGACGCCAAGTACCGCTTCACCGACTACTCCACCGTGGACGGCAAGGTCTACGGCCAGAGCCCCGTCGGCGTCGTCCCCGGGTTCGTCTACAACAAGAAGGTCTGGAGCGAGGCCGGCGTCACCGACTGGCCCACCACCCCCGACGAGTTCCTCGACGACCTGAAGGCGATCGAGTCGAAGACCGACGCGGTGCCGTACTACACCAACTTCAAGGACATGTGGCCGCTGACCCAGTGGACCAACGTCAACGGCTCCGTCGGCTGCGACACGAGCGCCACCACGAAACTCGCCGAGGGCGACCCGTGGGCCGAGGGCGCCGACCTGCGCGTGGCCGACACCCTGCTGTACGACATCGTGCGCGGCGGTCTCGCCGAGAAGGACCCGACCACCACCAACTGGGAGGCCTCCAAGCCGAAGCTGGCCAAGGGCGAGATCGCCACCATGTGGCTCGGCTCCTGGGCCGTCGTGCAGATGCGGGACGCCGCGAAGCAGGCCGGCACCGACCCCGCCGACATCGGCTTCATGCCCTTCCCGGCGCAGAAGGACGGCGCGTTCTGCGCGGTGACCTCCCCCGACTACCAGCAGGCCGTCAACGTCCACTCCGACAACAAGGCCGCCGCCCGCGCCTGGATCGACTGGTTCACCGACAAGTCCGGCTACGCGGAGGCCAATCTGGCGCTCTCCCCGCTCAAGGACGCCCCGCTGCCCGAGGTGCTGAAGCCGTACGAGGAGGAGGGCGTGAAGCTGCTCGACCTCGACGACACCAAGGGCGCCGAGGTGAAGTCCATCGACAACCAGTCCGAGGTCGGCATCTACAAGCCCGACTACCGCCAGGACCTCGTCGACCTGGCCCGCGGCGCGCGCAAGGGCAGCCTGGACGACTTCCTCGGCGACCTCACGAAGCGGTGGGCCGAGGCGCGGAAGTCCCTGGAGCCCTGATGACGGACACCACCCGCAAGGCGGCGCGGCCGGTGCCCCCGGCCGCGCCCGCCGGACCGAAGCGGGCACCCGCCCCGCGCGGCACACGGATCCGGGGCCGCCTCACCCCCTGGCTGTTCCTGATCGCACCGCTGGCCCTGTTGCTCACCTTCACCTACGCGCCGATCGCCAACATGATCGCGTACAGCTTCACCGACTGGGACGGCGTGAGCCCGGAGCTGAACTACACCGGCACCGAGAACTACACCGAACTCCTCACCCGCTCCGAGCTGTTCGAGGTGTTCTTCGTCAGCGGCTACTACCTCGTCGCCTCCGTGGTGCAGATCGTCCTCGCCCTGTACTTCGCCACGATCCTGAGCTTCGACGTCCGCTTCCGGAACTTCTTCAAGGGCGTGCTGTTCTTCCCCTACCTGATCAACGGGGTGGCGATCGGCTTCGTCTTCCTCTACTTCTTCCAGGACGGCGGCACCCTCGACTCCGTGCTGCGTCTGCTCGGCGTCGAGACCGACCACGCCTGGCTGGGCACGCCGTTCTCCGCGAACACCTCGCTCGCCGGCGTCTCGGTCTGGCGCTACCTGGGCCTGAACTTCGTGCTGTTCCTCGGCGCCATCCAGTCCATCCCGGGTGAGCTGTACGAGGCGGCCGAGATCGACGGCGCCGGCCGCTGGCACCAGTTCCGGCACATCATCGCGCCCGGCATCAAGCCCGTGCTGAGCCTGAGCGTCATCCTGTCCGTCTCCGGCTCGCTGTCGGTCTTCGAGATCCCGTACATCATGACCGGCGGCGCCACCGGCACCGAGACGTTCGTGATCCAGACCGTGAAGCTGGCCTTCCAGTTCAACAAGACGGGGCTCGCCTCGGCCGCCGCCGTCGTGCTGCTGCTGATCGTCCTGGCGGTCACCTGGGTGCAGCGGCGCATCGTCCCCGACGAGAAGGTGGACCTGGTATGACCCGCCGCACCGTGGCCCGCACCCTCGTGTACCTGTCGCTGATCCTCGCGACGCTGGTCGTGCTGCTGCCGCTCACCGTGGTCTTCCTGACCTCGCTGAAGTCCTCCGGGGAGATGGCGAACGGCAGCGGGGCGCTCGCCCTTCCCGACGACCCGCTGAACTTCGACAACTACGTGACGGCGTTCCGGGACGGCCAGATGCTCTCCGCCTTCGGCAACACGGCGGTCATCCTGGTCGTCGCCGTCGGCGGCACGATCCTCATCGGCTCGATGACGGCGTACGCGATCGACCGCTTCCACTTCCGCTTCAGGAAGCTGGTGGTCGCCCTGTTCCTGCTCGCCGCGCTGGTCCCCGGGGTGACCACCCAGGTGGCGACCTTCCAGATCGTCAACAGCTTCGGCATGTTCGACAGCCTGTGGGCACCGATCGCGCTCTACATGGGCACGGACATCGTGTCGATCTACATCTTCCTGCAGTTCATCCGCTCCATCCCCGTCTCCCTGGACGAGGCGGCACGCCTCGACGGCGCCAACGCCTTCGCCGTCTACCGCAAGGTGATCTTCCCGCTGCTCAAGCCGGCGATCGCGACGGTGGTGATCGTGAAGGGGATCAACGTCTACAACGACTTCTACATCCCCTTCCTCTACATGCCCTCCGAGGATCTCGGCGTGATCTCGACGTCCCTGTTCCGCTTCAAGGGCCCGTTCGGAGCGCACTGGGAGACGATCTCGGCGGGCGCGGTCCTGGTCATCCTGCCCACCCTGATCGTCTTCCTGTCCCTCCAGCGCTTCATCTACAACGGCTTCATGAGGGGGGCGACGAAGTAGCGCGCCCAGGGGCTAGGCGCCCTGGTCGGCACCGGAGGCCAGCGCGGCGACCAGTACCGGCGTCACCTGTTCCACCTGCCAGGCCCGCGCCCCGTACCCCGTCAGCGCGGCGGCGACCGACCGGGCGTCGGCCGGCTTCGGCGGCTCCCAGCACACCCGCCGCACCGTGTCCGGTGTGATCAGGTTCTCCGCCGGCATGTTCAGCCGCTCGGCGAGCGCGCTGACGCCCGCCCGGGCCGCGGCGAGCCGGGCCGCGGCCACCGGGTCCTTGTCGGCCCACGCGCGCGGCGGCGGGGGACCGGTCACCGGCTGGCCGGGCTGGGGCAGCTGGGACTCGCTCAGCGCCTTCGCCCGGTCGACGGCCGCCTGCCACTGCTCCAGCTGGCGCCGCCCCAGGCGCTGCCCGAACCCGTTCAGCGCGGCCAGGGCGTGGGTGTTGGCCGGCAGGGCGAGCGCGGCCTCCACGATGGCCGCGTCCGAGAGCACCTTGCCGGGGGAGACGTCCCGGCGCCGGGCGATCCGGTCGCGGGTCTGCCACAGCTCCCGTACGACGGCCATCTGCCGGCGCCGGCGCACCTTGTGCATGCCGGAGGTGCGCCGCCAGGGGTCCTTGCGGGGCTCCGGCGGCGGCGCCGAGGCGATCGCGTCGAACTCCTGCCGGGCCCACTCCAGCTTGCCCTGCCGGTCCAGCTCCTTCTCCAGCGCGTCCCGCAGGTCGACCAGGAGCTCGACGTCGAGGGCGGCGTAGCGCAGCCAGGGCTCGGGCAACGGGCGGGTGGACCAGTCGACGGCGGAGTGCCCCTTCTCCAGCACGTAGCCGAGCACGTTCTCGACCATCGCGCCGAGGCCGACCCGGGGGAACCCGGCCAGGCGTCCGGCCAGCTCGGTGTCGAAGAGCCGGGTGGGCACCATCCCTATCTCGCGCAGGCAGGGCAGGTCCTGGGTGGCGGCGTGCAGCACCCACTCGACGCCCGACAGCGCCTCGCCCAGAGCGGACAGGTCGGGGCAGGCGACGGGGTCGATCAGCGCGGTCCCGGCGCCCTCGCGGCGCAGCTGGACGAGGTAGGCGCGCTGCCCGTAGCGGTAGCCGGAGGCGCGCTCGGCGTCCACGGCGACGGGGCCGGTGCCCGCGGCGAAGGCGGCCACCACCTCGGCGAGGCCGGCCTCGTCCGCGATCACGGGCGGTACACCCTCACGGGGGGCGAGCAAGGGGATCGGCGCCTCCGTAGCAGAAGATCCGCCGTCGTCCGGAGGGGCGCCTCCGGTGGTTCGCAGTGAACTGTCTGCTGCGGTGTCGTGGGCGTCGGTCACATGTCAAGAGTATCCGTGCCGCGGAGGCGCCCGCCGACGGAACGTTCCGTCGGCGGGCGCCGGGGGGTCGTGAACCGGTCAGGACGGTGCGGGATCGGGCCCGCGGGGAGGGCGGGCCGGGAGCCGCGGCCGGTCCCGTTCGCGTCAGCGAAGCGACCGGTGGGGACGAGGGACGACGGGGGCAGGGGGAGGTCAGTGGATGATGCCGGTGCGCAGGGCCACCGCCACCATTCCGGCGCGGTCGCCCGTGCCGAGCTTGCGGGCGATGCGGGCGAGGTGGCTCTTGACGGTCAGCGCGGACAGGCCCATCGAGACGCCGATCGCCTTGTTCGACTGGCCCTCCGCCACCAGCCGCAGCACCTCGACCTCACGGCCGGACAGTTCGCGGTAGCCGCCCGGGTGGCTCGGAGCACCCGGGGGGCGGCGGTGCAGGCGCGCGGCGGCGGCGCCGATGGGAGCGGCACCGGGTCGGGTGGGGAGCCCGAGGTTGGTGCGGGTGCCGGTGACGACGTAGCCCTTCACGCCGCCGGCGAGGGCGTTGCGCACGGCACCGATGTCGTCGGCGGCGGACAGGGCGAGGCCGTTGGGCCAGCCCGCGGCGCGGGTCTCCGACAGGAGGGTGAGGCCGGAACCATCCGGCAGGTGGACTTCGGCGACGCAGATGTCGCGGGGGTTGCCGATGCGGGGACGAGCCTCCGCGACGGACGAGGCCTCGATGACATCGCGCACACCGAGCGCCCACAGGTGGCGGGTGACGGTGGAACGGACGCGGGGGTCGGCCACGACCACCATGGCGGTCGGCTTGTTCGGGCGGTAGGCGACCAGGCTTGCGGGCTGCTCGAGGAGAACGGACACCAGGCCTCCTGGGGTGCGGGACGGGGCCGGCTCGTGGGGGGTGAAGCCGGGATAACCGTGCTTTCAAGGTCACAGTCGTCTTCGGCAACAAACCTGGTGTCCTTTAGGGAATGATCACGATCTGGTGAGTAACAATCCGTGCAATTCGGACGCGCGATCGATCATTCGAAGATCGAACGGTTTCACTCTGCGTCGCAATGCTTCCGAAAGTGGCCGTATCGACAAAGAGATGGGCAACGGGGCCGGCGTCGTCGGCGACGGCCGGGAGCCCGCAGGGGACTCACCGCGACTGCGGCCCCCTCCGCTGCGGCAGCGTCACCACGGAGGCGTCCCCGGGGGCGGCCGGCGGCAGCCCCGCGACCTGGGCCAGCAGATCGCACCACGCGGCCAGATGGGCGGCCGTGTCCGGCACCCCGCCCAGACCCTCCCGGGGCGTCCAGGAGGCGCGGATCTCGATCTGCGAGGCGGCCGGCCGCTCCGACAGCCCGCCGAAGTAGTGGGAACTCGCACGGGTCACCGTGCCGCTCGGCTCGCCGTACGCCAGCCCGCGCGCCGCGAGCGCGCCGGTCAGCCAGGACCAGCACACGTCCGGCAGCAGCGGATCCGCGGCCATCTCCGGCTCCAGCTCCGCCCGCACCAGGGTCACCAGGCGGAAGGTGCCCCGCCAGGCGTCGTGCCCGGCCGGGTCGTGCAGCAGCACCAGCCGGCCGTCGGCCACGTCCTGCTCGCCGTCGACGACCGCCGCCTCCAGCGCGTACGCGTACGGCGCGAGCCGCTTGGGCGCGGGAGCCGGCTCCACCTCGATCTGCGGCCGCAGCCGCGCGCCGCGCAGCGCGTCGACAGCGGCTCGGAAGGGCAGCGGGGGCGCGCCCCCGTGCCCGGGATCCGTCCCGTTCTCCTTCGGTTCGTCCATTCCGCCAGCGCCGTCCGACAGTCGTCCCTGAGCCGCAGCCATGCGGGGAAGATTAAGGGGAACGGGTGCCCGGTGCGGGGAGGGACACCCGTGCCGCCCCGCGGTGTCCGGATCGTGTCCCACGGGCGCCGCGCACCAGGTGCCCTGCGGTGCGGGGGCGCCGGCGGACCGTGCGAGACTTGCCGGTGTGAGTGCCAACGTAAGCCCGACGGCGGGCATGCAGCCGACCGCGACGTACGACAGTGCCTTCCTGAAGGCGTGCAGGCGCGAACCCGTGCCGCACACCCCGGTGTGGTTCATGCGGCAGGCCGGGCGCTCACTGCCGGAGTACCGCAAGGTCCGCGAGGGCATCGGGATGCTCGAGTCCTGCATGCGCCCCGACCTGGTCACCGAGATCACGCTCCAGCCGGTGCGCCGCCACCGCGTCGACGCGGCGATCTACTTCAGCGACATCGTCGTCCCCCTCAAGGCCATCGGCATCGACCTCGACATCAAGCCCGGCGTCGGCCCGGTCGTCGAGCAGCCGGTCCGCACCCGCGCCGACCTCGCCCGGCTGCGCGACCTCACCCCCGAGGACGTCTCCTACGTCACCGAGGCGGTCGGCCAGCTGACCCGCGAGCTCGGGTCCACCCCGCTGATCGGCTTCGCGGGCGCCCCGTTCACCCTCGCGAGCTACCTCGTCGAGGGCGGCCCGTCCCGCACGTACGAGAACGCCAAGGCGATGATGTACGGCGACCCCGGGCTGTGGGCCGACCTGCTCGACCGCCTCGCGGACATCACCGCCGCGTTCCTCGAGGTCCAGATCGAGGCCGGCGCCTCGGCGGTCCAGCTGTTCGACTCCTGGGCCGGCGCGCTCGCCCCGGCCGACTACCGGCGCTCGGTGCTGCCCGCCTCGGCGAAGGTGTTCCGCGCGGTCGCCGGCTACGGCGTCCCGCGCATCCACTTCGGCGTCGGCACCGGTGAGCTCCTCGGCCCGATGGGCGAGGCCGGCGCGGACGTCGTGGGCGTCGACTGGCGCGTCCCGCTGGACGAGGCCGCCCGCCGCGTCGGCCCCGGCAAGGCGCTCCAGGGCAACCTCGACCCGACCGTGCTGTTCGCCGGCCGCGAGGCCGTCGAGGCCAGGACCCGGGAGGTGCTGCAGGCGGCCGCAGGCCTGGAGGGCCACGTCTTCAACCTCGGTCACGGCGTGATGCCGTCCACCGACCCGGACGCGCTGACCCGCCTCGTGGAGTACGTCCACACGCAGACCGCCCGCTGAGCCACCCCGGGTACCGGGGCCGGACGCGGTCCCGGTACCGCCGGCCGGCCCCCGTACGCGCCGGTCGGGAGTCGGATCCCGGGTACGGGGTACTGGGCATACGCTGTCCGCCACGTTCGCTCCCGGGCACGGGCAGGTGGAGGCCCCATGAGGCTCGAAATGTTCGACCCCGCTCCGATCGGCGTGGTCTTCACCGAAGGGCCGGAGCACCGGCTCGCGTACACCAACGAGCTCTACCGGAAGATCTTCGGGGACCGTCCGCTGGGCCGGCCCATCCGCCGGGCCTTTCCCGACCTCGAGCAGTCCGGCTACTTCGACATCTTCGACCGGGTCCTCGCCACCGGGAAGGCCGAAGTGCTCACGGCCGTCCCCGTCGGCCTGGCCTTCTCGGACGCGACGGACGAGGGGACGCGCTACTTCACGTTCAGCCTCTCCCCCGGCACGACGAGCGACGGCCGGCAAGGGGTGCTGGGCGTGCTCGTGGAGGTCACCGAGCAGGTCACCGCCGCCGAACGGATCCGCGTCCTGTCCGAGGAACGCCGCCGCGCGCTGCAGCGCTACCGCAGCCTGGTGCGGGCCGGAACCCAGATGGTGTGGGTGACGGGCCCCAAGGGCGGGGTGATCGAGCCGAGCCCCGGCTGGGAGCGGGTGACCGGGCAGAGCTGGGAGGAGTTCCGGGGCGACGGGTGGATCGACGCGGTCCACCCCGACGACCGCGCCGCCATCCTCGAGGAGTGGGGCCGGGCCCTGGAGGAGGTGCGGCCGCTGTTCACCCACACCTACCGGCTGCGGCTGGCCACCGGCGGCTACCGCCACTTCGCCGTCGCGGCGGCACCGGTCCGCGACGGGGACACGGTGATCGAGTGGGTGGGCACCTGCCGGGACGTCGAGCAGGAGTGGCAGGACGCCCGCCGCGAGGAGCTGCTGGCCCGCGCGACCGCCGTCACGGCCGACACCGCCCAGCTGGACGAGATGCTCGCCGCCCTCACCCGGGTGATCGTGCCCGCCCTCGCCGACAGCTGCACCATGTACCTCCTCCCGCAGGCCCTGCACCGCACGCCGGGGACCGCGCTGACCGCCGAACGCGTCGCCGCCGTCATCCGCGACGGCCACCCCGACCTGCCCCCGCACCACGCGGAGCACCTGGGGCCCGGCAGCCCGCTCGCCCGCGCCGCCGACCAGCGCCGCCCGGTCCACGCCGTCTTCCCGCCCGGCTCACCCCCGCCCGACCTCGCCCCGCCCGCCGCCGAACCCTGGCTGGCCCACGACGCCAACAGCGTCGTCGTGCTTCCCGTCGTCGTCGACGGCACCGCCGCCGCCCTGGTCGCCGCCTCCGTCACCGGTGACCGCCCGCCCCTGGGCCCACCCGAGATCAGCCTGCTGCAGACGCTCCTGGAACGGGCCCACACACCGCTCAGCAACGCCCTGGAGTACCAGCGCACCCGGCAGGTGGCGCTGGCCCTCCAGCGCAGCCTGCTCACCGAGCCGCCGGACGTGCCCGGCCTCGACATCGCCGTCC
Organism: Streptomyces sp.; assembly: GCF_031181555.1. Lineage (GTDB taxonomy): Bacteria > Actinomycetota > Actinomycetes > Streptomycetales > Streptomycetaceae > Streptomyces > Streptomyces fimbriatus. The sequence continues at coordinate 43,736 of NZ_JAPSKQ010000014.1, forward strand.
GCTACCGGCCCAGCACCTCGGCCGCCGAGGTCGGCGGCGACTGGTACGACTCCTTCGTGCTGCGCGACGGCGCCACCGTCCTCACCATCGGCGACGTCTCCGGGCACGACCTGCCCGCCGCCGTCACCATGAGCCAGCTGCGCAACATGCTGCGCGGACTCACCCTCGACCGCCAGGAACCCACCGGCACGATCCTGCGCCGCCTGGACGTCTCCCTGCAGACCCTCTACCTGGAGTGCACCGCCACCTGCATCCTGACCCGGGTCGAACGCCCGGCGCCCGGCCGTTTCCAGATCCACTACTCCGTCGCGGGACACCCCCCGCCGCTGCTGGTCGAAGCGGACGGCACCGCGCGCTTCCTGACCGAGGGCCGCTCCCCGATGCTCGGGCTCGTCCCGCACCCCGAGTACAGCAGCGCCCTGGAACCGCTGCCGCCCGGCTCGACCCTGCTGCTGTACACCGACGGGCTGGTGGAGCGCCGCGAGGAGGACCTCACCGTCGGTCTGGAGCGGTTGCGCCACCACGCGTCGATCGCCGTCCGGCGCCCGCTGGAGGCCTTCTGCGACGAGCTGCTCGCCGACCTGCTGACCGTCGACAACGACGATGACGTGGCCATGGTGGCCCTGCGACTGCCCGCGCCCCCCGCCGACGACCGCGATCACCGCGACGGCAGGCTCCACCGGAACCACGAGAGGCCGGACCGGTAGCGGGCACGTCCCGCCGGCCCTCCCGCGACAAACCCGCCCCCTTGCTACTCAAATTTGACTACAGTGGCGGGCATGAGTGAGAGGACCATCCCGATCCTGCCGTGCCGGACCCTCCAGCCCGTTCTCGACTTCTACACCGTCCTCGGGTTCGAGGTGACCTTCCAGCAGAAGAGCCCCCATCCGTACGCGGTGGTGGAGCGCGGCGGCATCCAGCTCCACTTCTTCGGAATGAAGCAGTACGAGCCGGCCGAGTCGTTCAGCACGTGTCACATCCGCACCGATGACGTGGACGGTCTGCACGAGGTCTTCCGGACCAGGCTCAAGGCGGCGTACGGGAGGATCCCGACCCGGGGGCTGCCGCGCATCGGGCCGCTGAAGGACACGTCGCACGGCGTGCGGCAGTTCCTCGTGACCGATCCGGGCGGCAACTGCCTCCGCGTCGGGCAGCCGACGGGCCGGGACCAGCACCACCGGCCCGCCCCCGGGGGAACCTTTTCCCGGGCCCTCCACCACGCCTCCCTGTTCGCGGACTCGAGGGAGGACCCGGAGGGCGCCGCGAAGATCGTCGACCGGGTGCTGCGCATCGAGGACGAACGGCCGACGCCCGTGCAGCTGCTCCGCCTCCTCGTGCTGCGTGCGGATGTCGCCCGGCGCCTCGGTGACGAAGAGACCGCGGCCTCCGCGCTCGCCCGGGCCGCCGCGGTCCGCCTCACCGACCGGGAGCGGGAGTCGGTGCACGACGACCTCGAGCGTCTCGAGGAGCTGAGGGGCTGCCGCTGACCGGCGGAGGCGGAGTCCGGCAGCGCGCGTATCGCTGCGACGGCCGGGGCTCCGCTCGTGCGCCGCCCCGGCTCCCTCACCGACCCGGCCGTGCGTGCCTGCCGTACCGCACGCCGCGCGGCTCCGGCGGTGGCGCAGTGCCGGGACGCAGCGGCCAGGCGATCAGCATGCCCGCCACGAAGCCGGCGACGTGTGCCAGATAGGCCACGGTCCCGGCCTGCGAGACGCCTCCGCCGGACGAGTACACGGCCTGCAGCACGAACCACGAGCCCAGCACGGTCCAGGCGGGCAGCCGCAGCGGCAGGAAGATCAGGAACGGCACCAGCACCCACACGCGTGCCTTCGGATACAGCACCAGGTAGGCGCCCAGCACCCCCGCGATGGCTCCGGAGGCGCCGATCAGCGGGGCGCCCGAACCGGAGTTCGCGAGGGCGAAGACGTACGCGGCCGCGTAGCCGCAGACGACGTAGAACAGCAGGAAGCGGACGTGCCCCATGCGGTCCTCGATGTTGTTGCCGAAGATCCACAGGAAGAGCAGGTTGCCCAGCAGGTGCAGCCAGCCGCCGTGCAGGAACATCGACGTCAGGACGCTCAGCTCCGGGACCTTCTCGTAACCCGGCGGCCCCACCACGCACCCCGGCCCCTGCGGTCCCACCCCGGTGTCGCCCGTGGGCACCAGGCGGGGCATCCGGTGGTGGATCAGCTCCTGCGGCACCACCGCGTACCGCTCCAGGAACGCCTGGAGGCCGCACAGCTGCGCGAGACCGCCCTCGCCCGTCAGCGAACCGGCGACACCGGGGGTGAGGAACACGAAGACGGTGAAGTTGGCGGCGAGCAGTGCGTACGTCACCCAGGGAGTGCGCCGCGCGGGGTTCACGTCATGGACGGGGATCACCACATCCCCCTTGTGCCCGGGCGGCGGTCGGTGAATCCGCGGCGGCGCTGAACACCGCCGTCCGGCCGTGCGTATCTGTCGTCAACCGCCCGCGGCGCGGGGAAGGGGTCGCGGGGCCGACGTGAGGAACACACGATGAACGACCGAGTGACCCCCGCCCTGCACGCGCTGCCCGGCGGCGAGGCCGAGCTCACGCTCGTGGTGCGCCTGCCCTGGGAGGACGTCGCCCGGCTGGGCCAGGAGGCGGGACGGCTCGCCGCCCAGACGCAGCGGCCGGTCACGCTGGACGAGGCGGCGGGCCACCGCCTGCGCTCGGCGCGGACCGCGGCGCACGCCAGGCCGGCGGGGGAGCAGCCGCCCCCGGCGCCCTCGAGCGCCTCCGTCTCGTCGCTGCCCGCGCGCCCGTCGGCCGAGCAGGCGCGCCAGGCCATCGAACGGATCACCGGGACGGCGTAGCCGGACTCCGCCTCCGGCCCACCCGGCTCACCGCCTCCGGCTCACCCCGTGCCCCGGATCTTCGCCGCCGCCTTGCGGGCCGCCACCAGGACCGGGTCCCAGACCGGTGAGAAGGGCGGCGCGTAGCCCAGGTCCAGGGTCGTCATCTGCTCCACCGTCATACCGGCCGTGAGGGCCACCGCGGCGATGTCGACCCGCTTGCCCGCGCCCTCGCGGCCGACGATCTGGACGCCGAGGAGGCGGCCGGTGCGCACTTCGGCGAGCATCTTCACCGTCATGGGGGAGGCGTTCGGGTAGTAGCCCGCGCGGCTGGTCGACTCGACGGTGACGGTCTCGAACCGCAGGCCCACGCGGCGGGCGTCCTTCTCGCGCAGGCCGGTGCGCGCGATCTCCAGGTCGCACACCTTGCTGACCGCCGTACCGACCACACCGGGGAAGGTGGCGTAGCCGCCGCCGACGTTGGCGCCGATGATCTGACCGTGCTTGTTGGCGTGCGTGCCGAGCGGGACGTGCCGCTGCTGTCCGGAGACCAGGTCGAGCACCTCCACGCAGTCGCCGCCGGCCCACACGTTCTCCTGCCCGCGCACCCGCAGGGACCGGTCGGTCAGCAGTCCGCCGTGCTCGCCCAGGGGGAGTCCCGCCGCCCGCGCGAGGGCCGTCTCGGGCCGCACCCCGATGCCGAGGACGACGACGTCCGCGGGGTACTCGGCCTCCCCGGCGACGACCGCCCGCACCCGGCCGTCGTCCCCCACGAGCAGCTCGGTGACCTCGGCGCCGTTGACCATGGTGATCCCCATGCCCACCATGGCCTCGTGCACCAGGCACCCCATGTCGGGGTCGAGGGTGGCCATGGGCTCCTCGCCCCGGTTGACGACCGTCACCTCGTAGCCGCGGTTGATCATCGCCTCGGCCATCTCCACGCCGATGTAGCCCGCCCCGACGACCACCGCGCGGCCGCCACGCGTGCGGGCCGACGTGTCGAGCAGCGCCTGCCCGTCGTCCAGGGTCTGCACCCCGTGCACCCCGGGGGCGTCCATGCCGGGCAGCTCCGGGCGGATCGGCCGCGCACCGGTCGCGATCACCAGCTTGTCGTACGACGTCCAGGACTCGGCCCCGGAATCGACGTCACGCGCGCGTACGCGTCCCCGGCCGAGGTCGAGCTCCGTCACCTCGGTGCGCAGCCGCAGATCGATGTCCCGCGCGCGGTGCTCCTCGGGCGTGCGGGCGATCAGCAGGTCCCGTTCGGGGACGTCACCGCCCACCCAGTACGGGATGCCGCACGCCGAGTAGGAGGTGAAGTGGCCGCGCTCGAACGCCACGATCTCCAGCTCGTCCGGGCCCTTCAGCCGACGGGCCTGCGACGCCGCGGACATCCCCGCGGCGTCGCCGCCGATCACGACCAGGCGTTCCCGCGTGCCCCGCGCACTCCGCGCATCGCTCATGCTCATGCGAACACGCTACGGGGGCAGGGCCTTTCGGGTCCGGCCCGGGCCCGCCGCAGAGCCCTTCAGCCCTCCCCGTTCCCCCCGCTCTCCTCCGTTCCGCCGCGGGCCGGCCGCTGTGCCGGCCGGGCCGCCGGCAGCGGACCCGGGGCGCTCGTCGCGGGCGCCGGCACCGGTCGCCGCGGCAGCCGGGGACGCACGGCCTTCTGCCACAGCAGGACGAGCAGGACGACCGCCGCCGCGAACGGCAGCACCGCGCCGATCGCCACCGCCAGCCAGCGCAGCATCGTCACGAACGCGTCCCAGCCGCCCGCGAGCGCGTCCACGAAGCCGGGGTCGTCGTCCCGCGCGGCCTTCTCCACCGGCCTCTCGGACAGGGACAGGGTGATGGTGGCCAGGCTCGTCCGGTCCTTCAGCGACTCCTGACGGGCGAGCAGGGCCTCCAGATCGGCCTGACGGGTGCTCAGTTCCCCTTCCAGGGTGACCACGTCACTGAGCCTGGTGGCCCGGTCCATCAGCTCGCGGATACGGGCCACGCTGGCGCGCTGCGACGTGATCCGGCTCTCCACGTCGACCACCTGGTCGGTGACGTCCTGCGCCTTCGCGCTGCGTTCGAGGAGCGTGCCCGCGCCTTCCAGGTCGGCGAGGACCTCCTCGTACCGCGCGACGGGCACGCGCAGCACCACGCGCGTGCGCTCGTGCCCCTCCTCGTCGCGGGTGGTGGTCTCGTTGCCGACGTAGCCGCCCGCGTCCTCCGTGGTGGCGCGGGCCTCGTCCAGGGCCTTCGGGACGTCCTTCACCCGTACGGTCAGTGAGGCGGTGCGGATGATGTGCTGAGCGGGGGCCTTCGCCGGCGCCGTCGCCCGGGCACCGTCCGCCGCGCCGCCGGGCGCGCCCTGCTCGGCACCCTCCGGCGCCGCCTGGGCGTCCGCCTGCGCGGCGGCCTTGCCGCCACCGTCCGCCGTGCTGCCGGAGGCGTCGTCGGTGCCGCTGCACCCGGTGACCGCGAGGGCCGCGGACAGCAGGACCGCGGCCAGGGCGTGGGCCGGTCGTACGGATCGTCGTGTGCGCATGTGGGTCTTCCCCCCGGGGTCGTGACGACTGACGCTCCTACGACGCCGGACGGGCACGGGACGTTGGCGCGAAACGGTCCCGATGAGGTCACGGTAGGGACTCGGCGGGGACGGCCCGGGGAGGGTTCGGGGACGGGGCAGGGACTCGTCAGGGCCCCATGGCCCTGGTGGGGCCGCCGGTGGCGTTTGAGAAGCTGGAGCCATGAGCGGATCACGTACGGGCGCCGGACAGCGGGTCGTCGTCGTCGGAGCCGGTGTCGCCGGGCTGGCCGCCGCGCACCGGCTGCTGGAGCGCGGGGCGCGGGTGACGGTGCTGGAGGCCTCGGACCGGGTCGGCGGCAAGCTGCTGCCCGGCGAGATCGCGGGCGCGCGGGTGGACCTCGGCGCGGAGTCGATGCTGGCCCGCCGTCCCGAGGCGGTGGCCCTCGCCCGCGAGGTGGGCCTCGCCGACCGTCTCCGGCCCCCGGCCACCGCGACGGCCTCGCTGTGGACCCGCGGTGCCCTGCGCCCCATGCCGAGGGGCCACGTCATGGGCGTACCCGGCACCGCCGCCGCCCTCGCCGGCGTGCTGTCCGACGAAGGGCTCGCCCGCATCGAGCGCGACGCCGACCTGCCGCGCACCGAGGTCGGCGACGACGTGGCGGTCGGTGAGTACGTGGCGGCGCGCCTGGGCCGCGAGGTCGTCGACCGCCTCGTGGAGCCCCTGCTGGGCGGGGTGTACGCGGGCGACGCGTACCGCATCTCGATGCGCTCGGCGGTCCCGCAGCTCTTCGAGGCCGCCCGGACCCACACCTCCCTGACCGAGGGCGTCCGCGAGATCCAGGCGAGGTCCGCCGCCTCCGGGCGGACCGGCCCCGTGTTCATGGGCATCGAGGGCGGAGTGGGCACCCTGCCGCTCGCCGTCGCCGCGTCGGTCCGGGCGCGCGGCGGGGAGATCCTCACCGGTACGCCGGTCACCGGGCTGCGCCGGACGCCCGAGGGCGGGTGGCGGGTCGTCGCCGGGGACCGGGTCCTGCCCGCCGACGCGGTCGTCGTCGCCGTCCCCGCCCCGGCCGCCGCCCGCCTCCTGCGCGCCGAGGCCCCCCGGGCCGCCGCCGAACTGGCCGGAGTCGAGTACGCCTCCATGGCGCTGATCACCCTCGCCTACCGCCGCGCGGAGACCGGCCTCCCCGAGGGCAGCGGATTCCTGGTGCCGCCGGTCGACGGCCGCACCATCAAGGCGGCCACCTTCGCCTCCCGCAAGTGGGGCTGGGTCGCCGAGGAGAACCCCGACCTGGTCGTCCTGCGCACCTCCGTCGGCCGCCACGGCGAGACGGAGATCCTCCGCCGCGACGACGCCGACCTCGTGGAGGTCTCCCGGCACGACCTGAAGGCGGCCGCCGGACTGGACGCCGCCCCCGTCGCCACCCGCGTCACCCGCTGGGACGACGGCCTGCCCCAGTATCCCGTCGGTCACCACGCGCGCGTGGCCCGCGTCCGCGAGCACCTCGCGGACCTCACCGGGCTGGCCGTGTGCGGCGCGGCCTACGACGGCGTCGGCATCCCCGCGTGCATCGCGAGCGCGTACGCCGCCGTCGACCGGATCCACGGTGACCTGCGCGGTGTGCAGGAGCTCACCGCCCACCCGGTGCAGAGCCTCCACGGAGGAGCAGGAGAATGAGGGACATGAGTGACGACGCCACCACCCCCGCCCCCGACCGGATCCCCAACAAGGGCAAGCTGGCCAAGGACCTCAACGAGGTCATCCGCTACACCCTCTGGTCCGTCTTCAAGCTGAAGGACGTGCTGCCCGAGGACCGCGCCGGGTACGCCGACGAGGTCCAGGAACTGTTCGACCAGCTCGCCGCCAAGGACGTCACGGTCCGCGGCACCTACGACCTGTCGGGCCTGCGCGCGGACGCCGACCTCATGATCTGGTGGCACGCCGAGACCGCCGACCAGCTCCAGGAGGCGTACAACCTCTTCCGCCGCACCGAGCTGGGCCGCGCCCTCACCCCGGTCTGGTCGAACATGGCGCTGCACCGGCCCGCCGAGTTCAACCGCTCGCACATCCCGGCGTTCCTCGCCGACGAGACGCCCCGCGACTACGTGAGCGTCTACCCCTTCGTGCGCTCCTACGACTGGTACCTGCTGCCGGACGAGGACCGCCGCCGCATGCTCGCCGACCACGGCAAGATGGCCCGCGGCTACCCCGACGTGCGCGCCAACACGGTCGCCTCCTTCTCCCTCGGCGACTACGAGTGGATCCTCGCCTTCGAGGCCGACGAGCTGCACCGCATCGTCGACCTCATGCGTCACCTGCGCGGCTCGGAGGCCCGGCTGCACGTCCGCGAGGAGGTCCCGTTCTTCACGGGCCGCCGCAAGGACATCGCGGAACTGGTCGCGGGCCTGGCCTGACCGGCCCGATGAGCAGGACGCCGGCCGGGCGGTCGGCGGTGCCGTCCGCCCGGCCGGCCGATCAGGCGGCGGGGCGGCCGGCGGGCCGGGTGGCGGGCCCCTTTCCGGCCGGCCCGTCCGCCGGCCTCGGCTTCGGTTCCGGGCGCGGTGCGCAGGACGCGCGCCGCCCCGGCACCCGTCCCTCGAGCAGATACGCCTCCATGTGTCCGTTCACGCAGGCGTTCGGCCCGCCCGCGATGCCGTGGGTGCCGGCGTCGCGCTCGGTCACCAGCACCGAGCCCGCGAGCCGGCGGCGCAGCTCCAGGGCACCGTCGTACGGAGTGGCCGCGTCCCGCTCGGCCGCCAGGATCAGCGTCGGCGGCAGCTCACCGCGCCCGGTGTGGACGTCCAGCGGCCGCTGCCGGGGCGCCCGCCAGGAGGCGCAGGGCAGATTGGTCCACACGTTGCTCCAGGTCTCGAAGGGCGCCCGGCGCGCGAGCCGGGTGTTGTCCCGGTCCCACACCGCCCAGTCCGTCGGCCAGGGCGCGTCGTTGCACTCCACGGCGAGGTAGACCGCCCGCGCGTTCTCCTTCTCCACCGCCGCCTCCGGGTACGCCCGGGCCTGCTCGACCAGCGGCCCGGCGTCTCCCCTCAGGTACGCCGACAGGGCGTGGGCGCGCTGCGGCCAGTAGTCGTCGTAGTACCCGGCCTGCAGGAACGCCTGCTGCAACTGCCCCGGCCCGACCTTCCCGCCGGCCGGTTCCTCCGCCAGCCGCGCCCGCGCCCGCTCGTAGCCGCGCTGCACCTCGTCCGGCGTGTCCCCCAGCCCGTACACGTCGTCGTGCCGGGCGACCCAGGCCCGGAAGTCCGCCCAGCGGTCCTCGAACGCGGCCGACTGGTCGAGGTTGTTGCGGTACCAGATCTGTCCCGGGTCCGGGTTCACCGCCGAGTCGAACACCATCCGCCGCACGTGGGAGGGGAACATCGTCGCGTACAGCGCCCCGAGGTAGGTGCCGTAGGACGCGCCCAGATACGTCAGCCGGTTCTCGCCCAGCGCGGCGCGCAGCACGTCCAGGTCGCGGGCGTTGTTCAGGGAGGTGTAGTGCCGCAGCGCGTCGCCGGCCCGCTCGGCGCAGCCGCGCGCGTACGCCTCGGCCCTCGCGACGCGCTCCCGCTTGTACGCCGCCGAGGGGTGCACCGGCGCTTCGGTGGGTCCCTCGGCGAACTCCTTCGGGTCCGTGCAGGACAGCGGTGCGGAACGGCCCACCCCGCGCGGGGCGTAGCCGACGAGGTCGTAGGCCGCCGCGACGCGCTTCCACTCCGGGAGCACGCCGAGGAGCGGGAAGGACATGCCGCTCGCGCCGGGCCCGCCCGGGTTGTAGACCAGGGCGCCCTGCCGGGGCACCTCGCGCTTGCTGTCGGCGGGGTCCTTGCCCGTGGCCCGGACACGGCTGACGGTGAGTTCGATCCGCTTGCCGTTCGGGCGGGCGTAGTCGAGCGGGACGCCGACCGTGCCGCACTGGACGGTGGCCGGCAGGTCCTCCGCGTCCGGGCACGCGCCGAACGCGATGCCCTCGCGCGCGGCGCGCGCGGCGGCCACCGCGGTGCCGCGCAGCTCGGCCGCGCCGGGGGCGGTGAGGGCGGCGGGAGCGGCTCGGGCGACCGGGGGAGCACCGCCGGCCGGGGCGGCGGCCAGGGCGGTGAGCAGCAGGGACCCGGCGGCCACGTGGACGGCGGCGGTTCTCATCGTGTGTCCCTTCGGTGCACGGTGGTGACAAAAGGGATGTTTCGTTCGATGGTTGGGTAAGGCAAGCACCGCTCGCGGGTGTCGCCGTCAGTACTCCCGTTCGCCCCCGGCGCGGCGGCCGTGCTCACGGTGCGCGAAGGCCGCCCGCAGGTCCGGTTCACCGATCGCGCGGACGCCGCGTACGGCGACGGAGGTGAGGTACGCGCGGTCGTCACCGGCGCCGTCGGCCCCGCGGGACAGGGCCCCGAGCAGCCGCTGACCGGCGGGGGAGGCCCAGCGCGAGTACGGGTGGACCTCGAACCGTGCCATCGCCAGGCAGCTCAGCGCGAGGACGAGCGGCAGGGCGAACCACAGGGCGACCAGGTGGCGCGGTGTGTCCGGGGGGACCGGCAGCATCAGGGCGGCGGCGCCCAGCCCGGCCACGGCCAGCGCGGCGAGCCGCACCTGGCGGACCGCGTCGGCGACCGTCGTACCGGCGTGGGCGTCGGGCACGGCCAGTCCCGCGCGGACCAGCCGGTCGGCGAGGCCGCGCACCGGGTCGGCGGTCGCCGCGGCGGCCCGTACGGGCGCGAGGGGGGACTGCCCCTCCGGCCCGATCGCCCCTATCACGGACCGCTCCATGTCGTCCCGCCCGTGCGGATCGACCACGGTCGCCCAGCCGGTACGGGCCAGCAGCAGGCGCCGCTGGCGCGCCATGGAGACCAGCGTGACGTCGGCGACCCGCCGGGGACCGCCGGACAGGAACGCGGTCTCGTACAGGGTCAGGGGGACAGAGGCCGGATCACGCCCCCCGCCGTCGGCCGTGCCGGTGTGGTCGGCGGCCGCCGCACGAACGGCGGCCAGGCACAGCCGGGTGCACGCCGCACCGGCGACGGCCCAGGCCGGCAGCAGGAGGAGGACCCAGAACATGGGTTGTTTGTAAGGGACACGGTCACGAAAACACCATGCCCTGTTCACCATCCGGGACGGAGCGTTGTCCACACGTGACGCCCCGCCGGGGTCTTCGGGACTCGGGACCACGGCGGCTCACCGCCGCAGCAGCACCCGCCGCGTCGCCCGGGCCAGCCGCACCGCCGGCCGCCGCGACCGGGGCGCCGGCCCCGACCGCTCCAGCCACCACTCCCGCAGCTCGCGCCGCGCCCGCTCCTCCTCCGGCCGCCCGGCCAGCAGCAGGTGCTCGGCGAAGTCCAGCGCGTCCTGCCGGTAGCCCCCGCCCATCGGCTGCCCCTGCGCATACGCGAGGAAGGCGGCCCGGTACCGGCTGCCGAGGATCACCGGCAGCTCGGGCGCGACCTTGGCGACGACATCCGCCCGCTTCGCGGCGAGCGCCCGCGCCTGCACGGCCGTCCGCGCCCGGTCGAACCCCTCGGGCACGGGCGTCCCGGCGACCAGCGAGGACAGCAGCGCGGTCTGCGCGAGGGCGAGCCGCTGCCGGGAGGGCGCGCAGGAATCCCGCCCCGCCTCCGCGCGGACGGGAGGCCCCTCCGCAGCGGACGTCTCCGCCTCCGACTCCGCCCCCGTGCCGGCCCGTTGACCCGCACCCTTCTCCAGGGCAACCCGGATGGCCCCCAACTCGCCCGCCAGCTCGGCCGGTTCGGGGAAGTTCTCGTCCCGCTCCAGCAGCACACCGGGAGGGGAGACCCGGGACGCGAGGTCGGTGAGGATGTCGAGCACGGGGCCGGGGACGGGGTGGGCGTGGCTGTCGTGCCACACGCCGTCCCGCTCGACACCGCCGGCGACATGGACGTACGCGATGGCCTCCAGGGGCAGTTCGGCGAGCGCCTCGGCCGGGTCCTCGCCGCGGTTGACGTGGTTGGTGTGCAGGTTGGCCACGTCGATGAGGAGCCGCACGCCGGTGCGGTCGGCCAGCTCGTACAGGAACTGTCCCTCGGTCATCTCCTCGCCGGGCCACGAGATCAGCGCGGCGATGTTCTCCACGGCGAGCGGCACGGGCAGCGCGTCCTGGGCGATGCGGACGTTCTCGCACAGCACGTCGAGGGCGTCGCGGGTGCGCGGCACGGGCAGCAGATGCCCGGCCTCCAGCCGCGGCGAGGCGGTCAGCGCCCCGCCCGCCCGCACGAACGCGATGTGCTCGGTGACCAGCGGCGACCCGAGAGCCGTGACCCGCTCGGCCAGGGCGGCCAGCCGTCCCTCGTCGGGCCGCTCGGCCCCGCCCAGCCCCAGCGAGACCCCGTGCGGCACGACGGTCACCCCGCGCTCGCGCAACCGCAGCAGTGACCCGGGCAGGTGCCCGGGGCAGACGTTCTCGGCCACGACCTCCACCCAGTCGATCCCCGGCATGCCCTCGACGGCCTCCGCGATCTCCGGCCGCCACCCGATCCCCGTCCCCAGTCGCACCATCGTCCCCTCCTCCACCGGCCGTCCGGCCGTCCGGCTTCCACCGGCCCCCGCCGGACTGACGGGGGTATGGCCCCGGAGCCGGCCCCCGAACCGCGTCACGGCGGCCTTCAGAGCAACATTTGAGGTTCGGGCGGTCCGCCCGGACGGCGCCAGGGGATACGCGCGGGGCGCTTTCGGCGTTCACCGGTGCGGCGAAGCCGTGTGGACCCCGGCGGCCGGGCCCCGTCCTCGGCGCGTCGCGCCGGTTCCCTCACGGGTACGATCCGTCGGATCGGCAGGACGCCGACCGGGCCGGCACGCGGGTGGGGGAAGGGACGTCTTTCTGTCCGCGACGCCGGTGGACCGTGCCGTGCCGGGCCGGTCCTGGGGGCCGGCCGTGTCGGCGGACCGGGCGCCCCGGCCTCCGGGTCAGCGCACGGCGAAGGCCGGTGACGTACCGGTGAACGGGGTGAGGGTGCCGACCACGCTCCTCGCGTCGCCGTGGTACACGATCCGGTGGGTGCCGGGCACGGTCCCCTGCGGGATGTCCCACGTGACGGTGACCCGGGAGGCGGCGATCCCGTCGCGTTTCCAGTGGAACCGGGTCGCCCAGTCGCCGTCGTCGGCGACGGTGCGCCAGGTCCCGCCGGACTCCTGGCGCTGGACCTCCAGATACGTCCCGCCCCGGTGCAGGTCGTTGCCCGGGTGGGCGCCCGCGAAGACGACCTCGACCCGTTCACCGGCCCGGTAGTTCTCCCGCGGCCCGACCAGCACGTCCCCGAACGCCCGGAAGACCGGAGGCGCGTCCAGCACCACTCCGGGCTGCAGGGAGAGCGCCTTGCCGGACAGGTCCGGCGCCTCGGGGCCGAGGGGGAGATCCGTGCCGTCGCGCAGCGCGGTGGCCAGTTCGGCCGCGGTCTGCTGGAGCGCCGGAAGCTGCCAGCGGCCGAAGAGCGTGCTCCCGCCCTCGTACTGCTGCGCGTCGTACTCCTCGGGGGTGGTCAGGTAGTGGAAGTACGCGTTGGCGTACCCGGCGACCAGCACGTCGTCGAGGTCCGCGCCGACGATGCCGGCGACCGTGCGCCGCAGCCGCAGTCCCGCGCAGATGGTGACCTCGCCCGGGATGCCGATGAGGTGGAGCCGGCCGATCCGGACCAGCATCACGGGCACCCGCTCCTGCACCCAGGGGTAGACGCGGTTCATCTCCCCGATGGGCACGAAGACGTCCTTCGGCGCCTGTGCCTGTGCGAGTTCCGGTGAGACCGTGTAGATCACGGAGTCGGAGACGGCGTCCCAGAAGGGGTTCTCCCCCTCCTCGAACCCCGGGAAGGCCGGCCCGTCCTCCAGGCTGCCCGCCGCCATGGCGGCGCCGACGCAGGGCTTGGAGGTCCGGTGGGTCCGTCCGTCGCCGGTGAACTCGGGGCGCACCGTGACGTCGGAGAGATCGACGTACACCAACCGGGAGTCCACCGGGCCGGACAGCCGGACGCCCGGCCGGTGCACCTGGGCCGCGGCGGCCTCGTACTGCCGGAGCCCGTTGGCGCGGGTGCGGGCGAAGTCCTCCGGTGTCGTGGGCGGCGTCAGGTCGAGGTTGGGCGACATGTCGCCGCTGTTGGTCTGGGCGAACGCCGAGACGAACGCCGGGGAGCCGTCGGACAGGTAGTCGACGTCGTGGACCTCGCGCTCCCAGTGGTAGGCCGCGTACCCCTTGTTGTCCGCGCTGATCAGGCGGTTGTCCCCGGACATGCTGGTGCTGTGCACCGGGAACCAGTTGACGGCGCCCACCGTCCGCCCGGCCCGCTCCACCCGGAGCAGGGTGGTGAGCGGGTCGACGGCGTCCGGGAAGTGGTCGCGGTCGGCCTTCGGGTTGCGCTCGAAGGCCGACCGGGAGCGGTTGACGCTGGCCCCGGTCAACGTGCCGTGGCTGAGCACCAGTTCGGACGGCGCCAGGTCGTCGTGGGCCCGCCGCACGGCCTCGAACAGGCCGTCCGCCACCGCCTCGAAGGTCTTGCGGTGGAAGCCGAACGTGGTCGTGTTGTACAGCAGGTGGTGCGAGTAGCCGCCGGGACCGGCGTGGGTGTGGGTGGCGGTGATGAGCACGTTCTGCTCGGTGTAGAGGTCGCCGTACCGCTCGGCGAGCCGCCGCAGCACCGCCTGGTGCACGCTTCCGAAGATCATCGGCGAGTCGGCGACGATCAGCACGACCCGCCGTCCGCTCGCCTCGTCGGCCACGACGAACGCACGCGCCCGCAACCGGGTGTGCAGCCCGGCGGCCTGCTGGTCGAACCGGCCGTAGCCCATCATGCCGACCTCGGCCACCTCGCCGGTGGCGTCGGCGAGCCCCCGGCCGACGAGGTAACCGGCGCCACTCGCGGGTGCGGCGTCGGCCCGGCTCGCACCCGCCGCCTGTGCGCCCGCCAGCCCGAGACCGGTGAGGGCTCCCGCCCGCAGAACCGTACGCCGACTGTGAACGGGACGTTCCGCAGGCATCTGCAGCTCCTCGTGACGGGACCGCGCGCGCCGTGGCGCCCGCGCGGACTTGAACAACGTTCAGGTCCTCCGCCGCCATTGGTACACCTCGCGTCACGGCCGTCGCAAGAGGTCTGCAACCGGCGGTAACTGCTGTATGCGGGAGGCGCGTTGGAGGGAGGTGGGCGTGGTGGTCGCCGCCTGCCGGCACGTCGGCGCCGAACGCGGCGGCGCCGGCGGCGCGAGCGGTGCGCAGCGCCGGCCGGTGGTGGTTCCGTGCCTGCTTCCGGGCCCCGGGTCCCCCGCCCTCGTCGGCCCGCGGTCGGCGCGGACGTCACCCTGGCCCCCCGGCACCTCGTGCCGGTGAATTCTCGTACGGGCCCGGGCGGTTGGCTCCAGGCACGGCGAGAACATTATCTGTGAGGCCCCCGACACCATCACCGTCCTGTGAAGGGAGGCGCCATGGTCCCCACACCCGGCAGGATCGTCATCCACCGGCTCACGGAGGACGATGCCCGCCACATCACCCAGCAGCGCGTCCGCCGCGAGCCGAACGGCGACCTCGTCCGCAAGGGCGACCGGTACCCGGCGGTCGTCGTGAAGACGTCCCCCGCGAACCCCGCCGGCGTCGTCGGCCCGCGGGTGCTCCCGGACGGGCAGGACCCGCCCCTGCGGGCGGCCTCCCGCCACCGGGGCGACCAGCCCGGCACCCGGTCCTGGCCGGAGCGTGTGTGATGGCGCCGCCCGCGTCCGCGTCCGCGTTCCTGCGCGCCCTCCGTGCGGAGGGCCTGACGGTGGTGGAGGTCGGTGACTGGCGCGACCACAACCGCAACCACAAGGGCCCCTGGGGGCCGGTCCACGGCGTGATGGTCCACCACACCGTGACGAAGGGCAGCGCACGAACGGTGGAGATCTGCCGTCACGGGTACGCGAGCCTGCCGGGCCCGCTGTGCCACGGCGTCATCACCAAGGACGGCCGGGTCCACCTCGTCGGCTACGGCCGCGCGAACCACGCCGGGAACGGCGACGACGACGTGCTGCGCGCCGTGATCGCCGAGAGGCGGCTGCCGCCGGACGACGAGGCGAACACCGACGGCAACCGGCACTTCTACGGTTTCGAGTGCGAGAACCTGGGCGACGGCGAGGACCCCTGGCCGGCCGCGCAGCTGGACGCGATCGAGCGTGCGGCGGCGGCCGTGTGCCGCCTGCACGGCTGGAACGAGCGGTCGGTGATCGGGCACCTGGAGTGGCAGCCGGGGAAGGTGGACCCGCGCGGGTTCACGATGAGCTCGATGCGCGCACGCGTCGCCGAACGCCTCACCCACCCCGCCGGATGGAACCGGGACGACCAGGAGGACGAGCCCATGCCGCAGTACGTCAATCTCGGCACCGCCCAGCCCCGCACCCTCGACCCGGGCGCCTGGGACTCGATCGAGTTCACCCGGGAGTGGACGGACGAGACCGGCGACCACGCCACCGGCGGCAGCGTGTGGGCGCGCGGTGCCTGCCGCTTCACCGGCACGGTCAGCCTGCGCATCGACGGCCTGCCCGTCGGCGCCGTGGTGCAGGCGAGGATGAGCGAGTACGAGGGCTCCCAGCACCGCGCGGACCACCCGGTCCACGAGATCACCGGCACCGGCGGCGACACCTTCGCAGTGGTGCCGGTGACGAAGCGGCTCGCGGCCGGCCGCGGCATGCGCATCCGCCTGCTCAACCTCGCCGACGTCCCGGTCACCATCGACAGCGCGGTCCTCACCGTGCTCGTGTGGAAGGAAAACTGAGCCGCGCGGATCCCGAGGAGACGGAGGGCCGTGGTCGCCGCCGTGCGGTCGCCGCGGTGGCCGGGGACGCTTGTCGCTCTGTTCGCCGACTGATCCGCCGCGGACGCCTGCAGATCCCCCGTCGCCTCCGGGGGTGCCGTCGGCGAATCCCCTCGGGCGGTTCCCAGGCGCGAGCCCCGGGGTCCCGAGGGGAGCGAATGTCCCGGCGACACGCCGTCGCCGCGCCGTTCTGCCGGGGCACTCGCTCCCCTCGGCGTCCCGCGGCCGGATGCGCCAACGGCGCCCCTCCGGGCGGCGGGGGCCTTTCGCATGTCCGGACAGGGGCAGCTACGCAAGGCGTTCACACAGAACCGAACCGGAGCAGAGGGTTGTCGGGGACACCGGCGTGGAGCAAGCGGTCACGGTCGCCGAACGCGCGGTGGAGCGTGGGCACGGCCGCATCACGGGCTGGTCAGCCCGGAGTCGGTCCGATCCGTTCGCGGCTCCTCGCAACGGAGGGGCGGGGCCCTCGCCCCGCTACCGCAGCGCCGGATGGTCCGCCACCACCGTGCAGGACCCCGGCGCGATCTCCGTGAAGCCCGCGTCGCGGACCGTGGGGAGGCCGCCGGCCACCAGGTCGCCCCAGCGGGAGGGGTCGGCGGTGCGGACGGCCAGCGGGAAGCCGGCGGCGTGCCAGGCCGTGCGGTCCTCGTCCGGCAGTGCCCACCAGGCCAGCTGCGCGCCGTGGCCCGCCTGGGCCATGGCCTTGCCGGCCGACATGTCCAGGCCGGGGTTGAGCCAGAGGACGGGGGCGGCCGGGTCCGCCGGGGACGGGGGCTCCGGGTCGTCGAGGTCGGTGCCGGAGACCTGGAGGCGGGCCAGGTCCTTGGGCCAGCCGTCCAGGGGGACGGGCGGGAAGACGCGGACCTCCGCCGACTTGCCGGTGACGGTGATGCCCGGCAGGGCCTCCGCGCGGCGCCACTCCGCGCCGCGGGCCCGGCGCACCACCTTGCGGATCCGGGTGTCCTGCCAGTCCCGCATCGCCCGCGCCCATGCGCCCTCGCCCACCGAGCGCTCGTCGGCCAGCATCACCAGCACCGCGCGGGCCGCCGTCTCCAGGGCGTCCGTGCGCGGCGGGGGCGCCGTCCGCTCGATGCGGACCACCAGGGGCAGGACGAACTGGGGTGCCTCGTCGCGGGCACCCGGGTCGGGGCGGAAGGGACTGTCGGCGGCAGGCGTCTGGTCAGTGCTCACGGGTTCAGTCTGCCAACCCGCCGCGCGCCGCCGTCAGCCGGAGCAGGACGTGCGCTCGGCCTCGCGCCACTCGCAGACCGGGCACAGGGTGATGCCCTTGTACGACTCCGGGTACTCCGTCGGCTCCTGGCACAGCACGCACTCCGCGTACGGCGGCCCGTCGGCCTTGGGCGGCCTGGACGTGTCGATCAGGCAGTAGTCGTTGTCGTTCATGCGTCCAGCGTAGGCCGGTGCGTCCCGGTCGCGTCAGCTTCGTCCGCCCGCCGTCGCGATCAGATCGGAGACCTTCACGAACCGGTAGCCCCGGCGGCGCAGCTCCGGGACGATCGTCCGTACCGCCCGCTCGGTCGTCGGGGCCGCGCTGCGCGTGCAGTGCAGGACGACCACCGAGCCCGGCCGCACTCCGTCCAGGACCTGCCGGGCCACCGCCTCCGCGTCCGTGGCGAACGCGTCGCCGCCGACCACGTCCCACTGCACCGCCGTGACGCCGGCCGGGGTCAGCGCCCTGAGCGCCGCGCGGTCGTAACAGCCGCCGGGGAAGCGGAAGTACGGCATCGGGTCCTCCACCCCGACCTCGCGGAAGACGGTGTACGCCCGTTCCACGTCCGCCCGCATCCGGTCCGCGGAGACGGTCGGCAGGCCGTAGCAGTCGGCGGTGAAGGCGTAGTGGCTGTAGGAGTGGTTGGCGACCTCGAACAGCGGGTCCCGGCCGATGGAGCGGGCCTGGTCCGGGTACTCCTCGGCCCACCGGCCCGTCATGAACACGGTGGCCGGGACCCTCAGCGCGCGCAGGGCGGCGATCAGCCGCGGGTGGTCGAAGCGCTCGCCCGCGGCCGCCCGCGGGCCCTGGTCGGCGGTCATGTCGGCGTCGAAGGTCAGTGCGACCGTCCTGCCCGCGGTGCGCGAGCCGTGGTCGAAGACCGGGGTCAGGCCCGCGGCCCCGGGGGCGAGCGTCGGCGGTCGCGGCGACGGCGCGGCGGGAACGGCGGGAGTGACGGAGGGCGCGGGACGGGCGGGCTGCCGGACGGGCTGGGCGGGCTGGACGGTGGCGCAGGCGGTGAGCGCGGTCCCCAGGGCGCAGAGCGCTGCTGCGCGACGTACACGTGTGATCACCGTATGAAGGTAGGAGGGGATGTGTTCCCGTTCTCGCTCCGCGCGCCGTGCCCCGGCCGGTGTCACCCGGCCGGGGCACGGCGCCCGCACCCCCCCGG
>NZ_JAPSKQ010000313.1 GCF_031181555.1 Streptomyces sp.
CCCGGTGCGCCGCACGGTTCCCCGAGCTGGACGTACTGGTCTTCGGGCACAGTCACATCCCGTGGGACACCACTGCCGCCACGGGACTTCGTCTGCTCAACCCGGGCTCGCCGACGGACCGCCGCCGGCAACCGCACTGCACCTACATGACCGCCACGATCACCGGCGGCCGGCTCGGCGAGGTGGAACTCCACCGGCTGCCCCCGCGGCGGTGACCGTGTGCTGACGGGCCGGGCCGCTTCGTGTCGGTGGAAGCGGCCCGGGCGCTGCGAGTAGATGCGCTCTCACGGACCTCCTTCCCACGATCGGAGGTGATAGGGGGCGACTACCCCTCTCGGCCGCGCTTACACACCTTCTTTTCGGGTCCGTCGCCGTCTGCGCGTCCGCGCGTCCGCGCGGTCGGCACGGCCACCGCACCGACGGCGGCGAGGGCCGCGGCGGCGTGCTCGGCGACCGGTGTCCCGGCGGTGCGCAGCGGGTCGAGGGGCTCTTCCCGCGAGGGTTCCACCACGTCCGCCGCGCGCGTCGCACCCGCCACGTCGGCCGGCACCACGCGATACGCCCTCTCGTCCCGCCCCTTGAGGACGGTGAACCCGTGGTGCCGGTCCGCGTCCTCCTCGGGAGGCGGGCTCAAGGTGCCAGGGGGAACCAGGGGGATCAGGGTGCGGGAGGGGGTGGATGGACCGCTCCCTCCGCGGTGGTCAGCGGTACGCCCGTGCCGCCCCAGCGCAGCGCGACGATCTCGGCGGCCACGGACACGGCCACCTCCTCGGGCGTACGGGCACCGGGGTCGAGGCCGACCGGGGAGCGCAGCCGGGACAGCTCGCGCTCGGTGAACCCGGCCCCGATCAGCCGCTCCGTCCGGCCGGCGTGGGTGCGGCGGCTGCCCATCGCGCCGATGCGCGCGGCCGGCGCAGCGCCTCCCGGAGCACAGGAACGGCCCCCTCTCCGAAGGACATGACGCTTCGTGCACGTGCTCAATCTGGGAATCCTCGCCCGTGTCGACGCCGGTAGGACCAGCCTGACCGAGCGGCTGCTGCACTCGGCCGGCGTGATCGACGAGATCGGCAGCGTCGATGACGGCAGCACCCGCACCGACACCCTCGCGCTGGAACGCCGGCGCGGCATCACCGTCAAGTCCGCGGTCGTCTCGTTCCCGCTCGACGACGTGACGGTCAACCTCCTCGACACCCCCGGTCACCCGGACTTCATCGCCGAGGTGGAGCGGGTGCTCGGCGTGCTGGACGGCGCCGTGCTCGTCGTCTCCGCCGCCGAGGGGGTGCAGGCGCAGACACGGGTGCTCATGCGCACCCTGCAGCGGCTGCGCATCCCGACCCTGCTCTTCGTCAACAAGATCGACCGGCGCGGGGCACGGGAGGCGGACCTGCTCCGGGCGGTCTCGGCGCGCCTCACCCCGGCGATCGTGCCCATGGGCACCACCGGCCGGCTCGGCACACCCGGGGCCCGTTTCGTGCCCGGTCTCCCCCCGGCCGCCCTCGACGTCCTCACCGGCCACGACGACGAGCTGCTCGCCGCCTACGTGGAGGGCGCGGTCACGGACGAGCGCCTGCGCACGGCCCTGGCCGAGCAGAGCCGGCAGGCGCTCGTGCACCCCGTCTGCTTCGGCTCCGCCCTCACGGGCGCCGGCGTGGACGCGCTGCTGGCCGGCGTCAAGGAACTGCTGCCGCCGGCCGGCGGCGACCCCGACGGGCCGGTCTCCGGCACGGTGTTCAAGGTGGAGCGGGGGCCGGCGGGGGAGAAGGTCGCCTACGCGCGGATGTTCTCCGGCACGCTGCGCACCCGCGACCGGATCCCGTTCGGCCGTGACGGCGGGGCGGAGGGCCGGGTGACCGGGATCAGTGTCTTCGGCCACGGCACGGACACCCGGGCGGACGCGGTACCGGCGGGCCGGATCGCCCGGCTGTGGGGCCTGGCGGACATCCGCGTCGGCGACGCGATCGGCGAACCCCGCCCGCCGTACGGGCACTTCTTCGCACCGCCCACCCTGGAGACCGTCGTCGTCCCGGAACCGGGCGTGGACCAGGGCGCGCTGCACCTCGCGCTCACCCGGCTGGCCGAACAGGACCCGCTGATCGGCCTGCGCCACGACGAGGTGCGGCGGGAGACCTCCGTGTCGCTCTACGGCGAGGTGCAGAAGGAGGTCGTCCAGGCCACCCTCGCCGAGGAGTACGGGCTCGACGTCACCTTCCGGGAGACGACACCGCTGTGCGTCGAGCGGCCGGCCGGGTCCGGGGCGGCCGTCGAGTTCATCGGCAAGGACCCGAACCCGTTCCTCGCGACGGTCGGCCTGCGGGGCGACCCGGCGCCGGCCGGCGCGGGCGTGGACTTCCGGCTGGAGGTGGAGCTGGGCTCGATGTCGTACGCCTTCTTCAAGGCGGTCGAGGACACCGTGCGCGAGACGCTCGAACAGGGCCTGTACGGCTGGCGGGTCACCGACTGCACGGTCACCATGACCCACTCCGGTTACTGGCCCCGGCAGAGCCACGCGCACCAGGGCTTCGACAAGAGCATGTCGAGCACCGGCGCCGACTTCCGGGGCGTCGCCCCGCTGGTCCTGGCCGAGGCCCTGCGGCGGGCGGGGACCGTGGTGCACGAGCCGATGCACCGCTTCCGCATCGAGGCTCCGGCGGACGCCCCCGGCGCCCTGCTGCCGGTGCTGACCGGGCTGGGTGCCGTGCCGCGGACCACGGAGACCCGCGGGGACCGCTGCGTCCTTCGGGGCACGGTGCCGGCCGCCCGGGTGCACGCGCTGGGACAGCGGCTGCCGGGGCCGACCCGGGGCGAGGGCGAGCTGGAGAGCGCCTTCGGGCACTACGCGCCCGTCACCCGCGGCACGGTGCCGCGGCGTCCGCGCACGGACCACAACCCGCTGAACCGGAAGGAGTACTTGCTGAACGTGACCCGGAGGGTGGGCGGTTGAACCTCGCCGTGCCCACCCTCCGCCGCGCCCTCCCGCGCAACCCCCGGCCGGGTCGGA
>NZ_JAPSKQ010000146.1 GCF_031181555.1 Streptomyces sp.
CGGGCGTCCGGGTTCCGGGCGCCCGGTGCCTACGGCCGGCCGAAGTCGTACGCCTCCACCTCGGCCAGGTACCGGGCCCGCCGCTCCTCGTCGTCGTCCAGGAAGGAGGCGAGGAAGGAGTTGCGGGCCAGTTCGCGCAGGCGCTCCGGGCCGAGGCCCAGCGTCTCGCGCACCGCGTCGAAGTTGTCCCCGGCGTAGCCGCCGAAGTAGGCCGGGTCGTCGGAGTTGACCGTGCACAGCAGACCGGCGTCGAGCATCGCGGGCAGCGGGTGGTCGGCGAGGGTGTCCACCGTGCGCAGCCGGACGTTCGACAGGGGGCACAGGGTGAGCGGGACGCGCTCGCGCACCAGCCGCCGCACCAGCGCCGGGTCCTCCACGCAGCGCAGCCCGTGGTCGATCCGTTCGACGCCGAGGACGTCCAGGGCCTCGGTGATGTACCGGGGCGGCCCCTCCTCACCGGCGTGCGCCACGCGCCGCAGGCCGAGTGCGGCGGCGGCCTCGTACACCTCGCGGAACTTCACCGGCGGGTGCCCGACCTCGGCGGAGTCGAGGCCGACGCCGGTGATGCGGTCCAGGTGGGGCTTGGCGGCCTCCAGGGTGGCCATCGCCGACTCGGCGGACTCGTCGCGCAGGAAGCACATGATCAGCCGGGTGGAGACGCCGTGCGTCTCCTCGCTGCGGCCCAGCGCCCGCCACAGCCCTTCGACCACCGTGTCCATGCCGACGCCGCGCGCCAGGTGCGCCTGCGGGTCGAAGAAGATCTCCGCGTGCCGCACGCCCTGCGCGGCGGCGCGGGCGAGGTAGGCGTCGGCGAGGTCCTCGAAGTCCCGCTCGGTGCGCAGCACCACCATGAGCTCGTAGTACAGGTCCAGGAAGGACTGCAGGTCCTGGAACCGGTAGGCCTCGCGGAGCGCGTCGGTGTCGGCGTAGGGCAGCTCGACACCGCCCCGCGCGGCGAGGGCGAAGGCGAGCTCGGGTTCGAGGGTGCCTTCGATATGAAGGTGCAGTTCGGCTTTCGGTATGGGCATCGAAATATCGTACGGGTGTTTCACCGACGCTTCGGAAGCGGCACCCTCAGCAGATCGTGCGCCACGGTCAGGTCCCCGTCGTACCCGGCGGCCCGTGCCTGCCGCTCGAACTCCGCCGGGTCGGAGTAGCGCTGGCTGAAGTGGGTGAGGACGAGATGCCGTACGCCCGCGTCGCGCGCCACCCGGGCCGCCTGGCCGGCGGTCAGATGGCCGTGCTCGACGGCGAGTTCCTCGTCCTCGTCGAGGAAGGTCGACTCGACGACCAGCATGTCGCAGCCCTCGGCGAGCGCGTACACGCCCTCGCAGAGCCGGGTGTCCATGACGAACGCGAACCGCTGCCCGCGCCGCACCTCGCTGACGTCCTCCAGCGAGACGCCGCCGAGCGTGCCCTCGCGCTGGATGCGGCCGACGTCCGGGCCCGTGATGCCGTGCGCGGCGAGCCGGTCGGGCAGCATGCGCCGGCCGTCGGGTTCGAGCAGGCGGTAGCCGAACGACTCGACGGGGTGCGAGAGCCTGCGCGCCTCCAGCGTGTAGCCGGGGGTGGTGGCCAGCGGGCCGTCCGCGTCGACCGGGGCCTCGGTGAGGGCGACGGTCTCGCGGTAGGCGGTGGCGTACCGCAGCCGGTCGAAGAAGCGCTGCCCGGAGCGCGGGTAGTGGGCGGTGACCTCGTGCGGGACCTTGTCGAGGTTGATGCGCTGGATCACCCCGGCGAGGCCGAGCGAATGGTCGCCGTGGAAGTGGGTGACGCAGATGCGGTTCAGGTCGTGCGCGGCGACCCCGGCGCGCAGCATCTGGCGCTGTGTGCCCTCGCCGGGGTCGAACAGGATGCCCTCGCCGTCCCAGCGCAGCAGGTAGCCGTTGTGGTTGCGGTGTCGGGTGGGGACCTGGCTCGCGGTGCCGAGCACCACCAGTTCGCGGACGGACAAGGCGGCTTACCCGGGAGGCCACTCGAGGCCGCGGCCGCCCAGGACGTGGGCGTGCGCGTGCCAGACGGTCTGGCCGGCGCCGGTGCCGGTGTTGAAGACGGTGCGGTAGCTCTCCAGCTTCTCGTCGTCCGCGACGGCCTGCGTCTCGCGCAGCACGTCCGCGGCGAGCTCGGGCGCGGCGGCGGCGAGGGCCGCCGCGTCCCTGTGGTGCGCCTTCGGGATCACCAGGACGTGGGTGGGCGCCTGGGGGTTGATGTCGCGGAACGCGACGGTCGTCTCCGTCTCCCGGACGATCGTCGCCGGGATGGTCCCCGCGACGATCTTGCAGAACAGGCAGTCGTCCTGCGGTTCCCCTGCCATGCGGCCTCCTCGAACCGGGTGATCGCGTACGGGGGCATGGTATCGGGACGGTCAGTCCAGCGCGGGCGGCACCTTCGCCGGCGTCTCCTCCAGCGCGGCCAACGCCAGCCGGACCGCCTCGTCCAGTTGTGCGTCCCTCCCCGCCGCGTGGTCCTGCGGGCGCTGCACCACCTCCACGTCGGGCTCGACGCCGTGGTTCTCCACGCCCCAGCCGTACCCCTCCAGCCAGAAGGCGTACTTGGGCTGGGTGACGAGGGTGCCGTCGACCAGGTGGTAGCGGCTGTCGATGCCGATCACACCGCCCCAGGTGCGGGTGCCGACCACCGGGCCGATGCCGAGGGCGCGGATCGCCGCGTTGACGATGTCGCCGTCGGAGCCGGAGAACTCGTTGGCGACGGCGACGACGGGACCGCGGGGCGCGTCCCGGGGGTAGCTCTCCGCCCGTATGCCGCGCGGCATGTCCCAGCCGACGATCCGCCGGGCCAGCTTCTCCACGACGAGCTGGGAGGTGTGCCCGCCGCGGTTCTCCCGCACGTCCACGATCAGGCCCTCGCGGAGCACCTCGACGCGCAGGTCGCGGTGGATCTGCGCCCAGCCGGGCGCCTGCATGTCGGGGACGTGGATGTAGCCGAGGCGGCCGCCGGACTTCTCGTGGACGTAGGCGCGCCGGTCGGTGACCCAGGCGTGGTAGCGCAGCGGTTCCTCGTCGGCGAGGGGGACGACGACCGCGTGGCGCGGGTCGCCGCCGCCGGCCGGGGAGACGGTCAGCTCGACCGGTTTGCCCGCGGTGCCGACCAGCAGCGGGGCGGGCCCGGTCACCGGGTCGACCGGCTGTCCGGCGACCGCGACGATCGCGTCGCCGGGGCGGACGGCGACGCCGGGCGCGGCGAGCGGGGAACGGGCGTCGGGGTCGGAGGTCTCGGAGGGCAGGATGCGGTCGACGCGCCAGGTGCCGTCCTCGTGGCGGGAGAGGTCCGCGCCGAGCAGGCCCTGCCGGGCGCCGTCGCCGTATCCGCCGCGCGGGGTGACGTAGGCGTGCGAGGTGCCGAGCTCGCCCTGCACCTCCCAGAGCAGGTCGACGAGGTCGTCGTGGGTGGCGAGGCGGTCGAGGACGGGACGGTAGCGGTCGAGGACGCCGTCCCAGTCGACGCCGTTCATGTCCGCCCGCCAGAAGTTGTCCCGCATGATGCGGCCGGTCTCGTCGAACATCTGCCGCCACTCGGCGGCCGGGTCGACGAACTGGCGGACCCGGCCGAGGTCGACGGTGATGTTGGTGTCGCTGTCGTCGTCGTTCGACGCGCGCCGGTCGCTGGGGACGACCTTGAGCCGCCCGTCGGTCCACAGCAGCACCCGCTTGCCGTCGCCGCTGACCTCGAAGTGGTCGGCGTCCACGGCCAGGTGCTCGATGCGCTGCTGGGCGAGGTCGTAGCGCTCCAGGTCGGTCTTGGGGTCGGGGTCGTCGGGGGTGGCGCGGGAGGCGCCGAGCACCCCGCGCACCGGGTGCCGCAGCCACAGCACCCCGTCCTTGGCGGCGCGCAGGTTGGTGTAGCGGGCGGCCTCGACGGGGAACGGCACGATCCGGTCGGCGAGGCCTTCCAGGTCGATCCGGGTGGTGGGGGTGCCCTCGCTGTCGGGGGTCTCCTCCCGGTCCGGTGTCTCGAAGGGGCGGCCGTGCCGCTGCGGGCCGAACGGGGACGGGGTGGTCGCCGCGAGGGTGATCAGGTACGGGCGGACGCCCTCCACGAAGGCCAGGTCGAAGACGTGCTCGTCGTAGACCGGGTCGAAGGAGCGGGTCGACAGGAAGGCGAGGTGCTTGCCGTCGAGGGTGAAGGCGGGCGCGTAGTCCTGGAAGCGCAGCGGGGTCGCCTCGGTGACCGACAGGTCGGTGGTGTTGGCGAGGCGGAGCTGGCTGAGCGGGCGCGGGCCGGGGTGGGACCAGGCGAGCCAGGCGGAGTCGGGTGAGAAGACCAGCCCGGAGACGTCGCCGTCCTCGCTGCGGTCGACCTCGCGGACCTCGCCGGTCTCGCGCTCGACGAGCAGGACGCGGCCGTCGTGCGAGGCGACCGCGGCGCGGCTGCCGTCGGGGGCCATGGCGAGTTCCACGACGCGGCCGAGCCGGCCGGCGGCGATGCGGCGCGGGGTCGCGCCCGGGGCGAGGCCGGTGGCGGGGGCGAACTCCAGGGCGTCGTCGCCCTCGGCGTCCGTCACCCACACCACCCACTCCTCGCCGTCCGCGCGGAAGGTGCGGGGGCGGCGGGCCCGTACGCCCGGGGTCGCGGCGAGCGCGCGGGCGGGGCCGGAGCGGTGGGTGACCCAGTGGACGGTGCCGCGCACGCAGACGGCGCTGCCTCGGGCGGTGTGGTCGGGGGAGGCGGAGCCGAACCAGCGGGCGGCGTTCACCGGGAACGGCTGGAGGTCGACGCGCTGCCCGCCGAGCCGGATGTCGAGGCGGCGCGGCTCGGCGCCGTCGAGGTCGTCCAGCAGCCACAGTTCACCGGCACTGGAGTAGACGACCCGGGTGCCGTCGGTGGCGGCGTGCCGGGCGTAGAAGCCCCCGAGGGGGGTGTGCCGGCGCAGGTCGGATCCGTCGGCGAGGGAGGAGTACAGGGCGCCGGTGCCCTCGTGGTCGGAGAGGAAGGCGACCCTGTCCCCCACCCACAGCGGGTACTCGATGTTCCCGTCGAGACCGTCGTGCAGGCGGACGAACTCGCCCGCGCCCTCCCCGTCGTCGCGAACGCCCCGGTCGATCCACAGCTTGCCCGCCGTGCCGCCCCGGTAGCGCTTCCACCAGGCGGCCTCGCGGCCCATCGGCGCGGACAGCAGCACGGTGTGGGGCCCGAAGGCGACGTCGCCGACCGGGCCGTAGGGCAGGGTGGCGGCCGGACCGCCGTCCAGGGGGACGGCGCGGGCCCAGGTGCGGCGCAGGCTGGGCTGGCCGTGGGTGCTGAGCGCCAGCACCTGTCCGTCCGGGGTCCAGCCGCGCACCTGGGTCCTGCGACTCCCCCAGTACGTGAGGCGCTTGGCGGGTCCGCCGGCGACCGGCGCGATGTGCACCTCGGGGGCGCCGTCGCGGGTGGAGGTCCAGGCGACGGTGGTGCCGTCGGGCGAGATGCGGGGCTGGTTCACCGGCACGTTGTCGGCGCTGACCCGCCAGGCCCGGCCGCCGTCGAGCGGCGCGAGCCACACGTCGTCCTCGGCGGTGAAGGCGACCAACTCGCCGTGCAGGTGCGGGAACCGGAGATACGCGGCGGATGCGACCGATGCAGACTGTGTCACCCGATCACCCTACGCAAGCGCCCGCGGCCTGGACAGAGGTTTGGATCACTTGCCCTCGACCGGGCGACACGAGGGGTACTGGTCGCACCACACCGTCGTCGTGACGGTCACGGTGACGGTGGGGTCCGGTCCGCCCTTCGGGGGTTCGCCCACCGGTGGCGGGCTGGTGGCGTCGCAGTCGCCGAGACCCTCGACCCGGAACCACTGCTTGCCGTCCACCTCGGCCGTGATGTCCCCGCGCACGCAGGAACCGTTCACGGCGTGCGTGACCTTCCCGGTGACGGTGATCTCCTTGCCGTCCTCGGTCTCCCCCCGGCAGTCGACGGAGGCGACGGTGTCCTCCCTCCCGGAAGACGCGGAGGACGAGCCCTCCTTGTCGCCGAAGGACGCGGTGCAGCTGAGCCACCGCACCCCGGCCTTCTGCCGGTTGAGCTCCTCGGTCACGGTCTCGTCGGTCGTGTACGCGATCGCCGCGGAACTCAGCCCGCCCGGCTCGCACGCCACGGCCCCGCCCACGGCGGCCACGACGAACCCGGCGACCACCACCGGCCGACGCCACCGCACCCCACGCCGCACCTTGTTCATCAACGCCCCCATGGACGGCAGCCTGCCATCGCCACCACCGAGGCGGTAGGGCGCATACGGCCACTCCGCACTACCTTGGACCGATGCGCAGCGGACGCCGGTCGAGGAGGCTCGTCGTGGACGGAACCACCGCGGGCGAAACGGTCACTTACCTGTGGTCGGTGCGTCACCGGCACAGCACCGAGGGGCCCTGCCGGGAAGTGCTCGCGCTGACCCGGGACAACACGACGACCCGTCTGGTGTTCCGGGGCGGCGAGGGGCGCCTCGTCCCCGACGGCTTCCTGCATTCGGGGGCCGTGGCCGTCGGCGGGCACGCGGCGCTCAACCTGCACGAGCCCGGTGTCGTACGGGCCTTCGTCGACGAGGCGGCCCGGCGCGGGCTGCTCACCGGGCCCGCGGAGCTGGACGGCTGGGAACTGTTCCCGGCGGTCGCCGCCCGTCGCGCGGCGGGCGGCCGGCCGGGGCCGTCAGGACCAGCGGCCCGTGCGGGCCAGGAGGACGGCCGCCGCCGCGGTGCCGGCGGTGGACGTGCGCAGGACGCTGCGGCCCAGCCGGTAGGGCTTGGCGCCGGCCTGCGCGAAGAGCTCCAACTCCTCCGGCGAGACCCCGCCTTCGGGTCCGACGACCAGCACGATGTCGCCGGAGGCGGGGAGTTCGGCGGTCGCGAGGGGTTCGGTGCCGCTCTCGTGGAGGACGGCGGCGAAGTCGGCGTCGGCCAGAAGTGAGGCAACCCGCTTGGTCGTCGCTGCGTCCGCGACCTCGGGGAAGCGCACCCGGCGGGACTGCTTGCCGGCCTCGCGGGCCGTCGCCCGCCACTTGGCGAGGGACTTCAGCCCCCGCTCGCCCTTCCACTGCGTGATGCAGCGCGCCGCCGACCACGGCACGATCGCGTCGACACCGACCTCGGTCATCGTCTCCACGGCCAGCTCGCCCCGGTCGCCCTTGGGCAGCGCCTGGACGACGGTCAGGCGGGGGGATTCCGCGGGCTCCTCGGTGACGTCACCGAGCGTCACGATCAGGCGGTCCTTGCCCTCCGTGCCGTCCACCTCGCCCTCGGCCCAGCGGCCCGCGCCGTCGGTGAGGACGACGGCCTCCCCGGCCCGCAGCCGCTTCACGGAGACGGCGTGCCGGCCCTCGGGGCCGTCGAGCACGTAACGGCCCGCGCCGTCCGTGCCGAAGTGGTCGACGACGAACACCGGTGCGGTCATCGGGCACCTCCCGCCGACAACGCCGTCCGGGCGATGGCCAGTTCGGCGGCCAGCACCTCCACCAGCTGCCCGGCGGGCAGCTCCCGGGCCATCCGGTGGCCCTGTCCCGCCCACAGCGCCATGCCCTGCGCGTCCCCGGCTCCGGCGGCGGCCTTGCGCAGCGGTGCGGTGAGGTGGTGGACGTCCGGGTAGGCGGCGGGCGCGTACGGGCCGTGCTCGCGCAGGAAGCGGTTGACCAGGCCGCGGGCCGGGCGGCCGGAGAAGGCCCGGGTCAGCTCGGTGCGGACGTACAGGGGGTTGGTCAGTGCCTGCTTGTGCAGGGCGTGCGCGCCGGACTCGTGGGTGGCGAGGAAGGCGGTGCCGAGCTGGGCCGCGGCGGCGCCGGCCGCGAGCACCGCGGCGATCTGGCCGCCGCGCATGACGCCGCCGGCGGCGACGACCGGGATGCCGACGGATTCCCGGACCTGGGCGACGAGGGACAGCAGTCCGACGCCGGAGCCGTCCGCCTCCGGGACGTCCCGGTGGGTGCCCTGGTGACCGCCGGCCTCGACGCCCTGGGCGATCACCGCGTCCGCGCCGGCCCGCTCGACGGCCCGGGCCTCCTCCGCGGTGGTGGCGGTGACCAGGGTGAGCGTGCCGACGCGGCGGAGGGAGTCCAGGACCTCGCGGGCCGGCACGCCGAAGTGGAACGACACCACCGGCACCGGATCGTCCAGGAGGACGGCGAGCTTGGCGTCGAAGCCGTCGTCGCGGCCGCTGTCGGGGTCGCCCAGCTCGGTCTCGTACCAGGCGGCCTCCCCGGCCAGCTGGTGGGCGTAGACGCCGACGGCGGCGGGATCGGCCGTCTCCGGCTGGGGCAGGAAGAGGTTGACGCCGAAGGGCCGGCCGGTCAGTCCCCGCAGCTGCTTGATCTCCTGGTACATCCCGTCCGCGGTCTTGTACCCGGCGGCGAGGAAACCGAGCCCGCCCGCCTCGGACACGGCGGCGGCCAGCTGCGGCACGGAGACACCGCCCGCCATGGGAGCCTGCACGATCGGGTGCGGGAAGAGATCGGTCAGTGCGGAGGACATGACGGCATGTTGTCACGTCCCCCACACAAACCCGAATCGGCCCTTCCCCTTGGCGCACGCCACTTCCGACGGGTCACCGGCCCCGGGGCCGGCGGGGCTCAGCGCCCGTTGAACGCGTCCTTCAGCCGGGAGAACAGGCCCTGCTGCCCCGGCTGGAACTGGCCCTGCGGGCGTTCCTCGCCGCGGAGCTTGGCCAGCTCCCTGAGCAGCCGCTCCTGCTCGGGGTCGAGCTTGGTCGGGGTCTGGACCTCGACGTGGACGACGAGGTCGCCCCGGCCGCCGCCGCGCAGATGCGTGACGCCCCGGCCGTGCAGCGGGATCGACTGGCCGGACTGGGTGCCGGGCCGGATGTCGACCTCCTCCATGCCGTCCAGCGTCTCCAGCGGCACCTTGGTGCCGAGGGCCGCCGCGGTCATCGGGAGGGTGACCGTGCAGTGCAGGTCGTCGCCGCGCCGCTGGAACTGCGGGTGCGGCAGCTCGTGGATCTCGACGTACAGGTCACCGGCGGGACCGCCGCCGGGCCCGACCTCGCCCTCGCCGGCGAGCTGGATCCGGGTGCCGTTGTCGACACCGGCCGGGATCTTGACCGTCAGGGTCCGCCGGGAGCGGACCCGGCCGTCGCCGGCGCACTCCGGGCACGGGGTGGGGACGACGGTGCCGAAGCCCTGGCACTGCGGGCACGGGCGCGAGGTCATGACCTGGCCGAGGAAGGACCGCGTGACCTGCGACACCTCACCGCGGCCGCGGCACATGTCGCAGGTCTGCGCGCTGGTGCCCGGCGCGGCGCCCTCGCCGCTGCAGGTGGTGCAGACGATCGCCGTGTCGACCTGGATGTCCTTGGTCGTGCCGAACGCGGCCTCGTCGAGCTCGACCTCGATGCGGATCATCGCGTCCTGGCCCCGGCGGGTGCGCGAGCGCGGCCCGCGCTGCGACGCCGTGCCGAAGAACGCGTCCATGATGTCGGAGAAGTTCCCGAAGCCACCGGCCCCGAAGCCGCCCGCGCCGGCGCCGCCGGACTGCGAGAGCGGGTCGCCGCCGAGGTCGTAGACCTGCTTCTTCTGCGGGTCCGACAGCACCTCGTAAGCGGCGTTGATCTCCTTGAACCGCTCCTGGGTCTTCGGATCGGGGTTGACGTCCGGGTGCAGCTCGCGGGCGAGCCGCCGGAAGGCCTTCTTGATCTCTTCCTGCGACGCGTCGCGGCGCACGCCGAGTACGGCGTAGTAGTCCGTGGCCACTACGACTCCGCCAGGATCTGTCCGACGTACCGTGCCACTGCGCGTACCGCTCCCATCGTTCCCGGGTAGTCCATGCGGGTCGGTCCGACCACGCCGAGCTTGGCGACAGCCTCGCCGCCCGAACCGTAGCCGACCGACACGACGGACGTGGAGTTGAGTCCTTCGTGGGCGTTCTCGTGACCGATGCGGACGGTCACGCCCGGATCCTTCGCCTCGCCGAGCAGCTTGAGGAGCACGACCTGCTCCTCCAGCGCCTCCAGGACGGGCCGGATCGTGAGGGGGAAGTCATGTCCGAAGCGGGTGAGATTGGCGGTGCCGCCGATCATCAGCCGCTCCTCGTTCTCCTCGACGAGCGTCTCCAGGAGAGTGGAGAGCACCGTCGAGACAGTACCGCGGTCCTCGGCCTCGAAGGCCTCCGGGAGGTCCTCCACCAGGCTCGGCACGTCGGTGAACCGGCGCCCCGCCACCCGGCTGTTGAGCCGTGCGCGCAGATCCGCCAGGGACGCCTCGCCGAACGGCGCCGGGCAGTCGACCATGCGCTGCTCGACCCGGCCGGTGTCCGTGATCAGCACCAGCATCAGGCGCGCGGGCGCGAGGGACAGCAGTTCCACGTGCCGCACCGTCGAACGGGTCAGCGACGGGTACTGCACGACGGCGACCTGCCGGGTCAGCTGCGCGAGCAGCCGCACCGTCCGGGCCACCACGTCGTCGAGGTCGACGGCGCCCTCGAGGAAGTTCTGGATGGCGCGCCGCTCCGGCGGGCTCATCGGCTTGACGCCGGCGAGCTTGTCGACGAACAGCCGGTAGCCCTTGTCGGTGGGGATGCGCCCGGCGCTGGTGTGCGGCTGGGCGATGTAGCCCTCCTCCTCCAGCGCCGCCATGTCGTTGCGCACGGTGGCCGGGGAGACGCCGAGCTTGTGCCGCTCGGTGAGGGCCTTGGAACCGACGGGCTCCTCGGTGCCGACGTAGTCCTGGACGATGGCGCGCAGCACCTGGAGCCTGCGTTCACTGAGCATCGCGCACACCTCCAGTAGCCTTCGCCCCGTAACGTTCCTGGCACTCTTCGCACCCGAGTGCCAGACTTCCCCGGCCCAGTGTACGGCCGGGGGGTACGCCCCCGGCAAGGCCGGTACCGGCCCGTCGCGCTGTACGGCGTCGTCCCGGATAGCGTCCCGGTATGACCGTGACTTGGGAAGAGTCGGGATGGGAGCAAGTGGCGCCCGGGGTGGGGCGGTGCCGGCTGCCGGTGTGGGACTGCACGGCGGGGCTCGTCGTCGGGACGGACGCCGTCCTGCTCGTCGACGCGGGTTCGAGCCTGGGCGAGGGCGCACGGTTGCGGGCCGAGGCGCAGGCGCTCACCGGCCGCCGTGTGACGCATCTCGCGCTCACCCACCCCCACTTCGACCACGTCCTCGGGGCGGCGGCGTTCGCGGGCGCGGAGGTGTTCGGCGCGGTGGGGACGGACACGGCGCTGACGGGCCGCGGGCGGGAGGAACTGCGCGCGGACGCGGTGCGCCACGGACTGGACGCGCGGGCGGCGGAGGAGGCCGCGGACGCGCTGGTCCGCCCGCACCACGCGGTGCGCGGCGAGCGGACGCTCGACCTCGATCCGGGCGGCGGCCGGCAGGTGCTGCTGGCGAACGTGGGCCCGGGGCACACGGCCCACGATCTCGCGGTGCTGGTCCCCGGCGACCCGGGGGTGGTCTTCTGCGGCGACCTGGTGGAGGAGTCGGGCGAACCGCAGGCGGGCCCCGACGCCGTGCCGTCCCACTGGCCGGCCGCCCTGGACCGGCTGCTGGAACTGGGCGGCGAGGACGCCCGGTACGTCCCCGGTCACGGAGCGGTGGTGGACGCGGCGTTCGTCCGGGCCCAACGCGACGCCCTGGCGGCCCGTTTCGGCGTGTCGCGCTGATCGCGGCGGGCGGGCTCCTCCTATCGTCATGAGAATGCGCCAGTACTCCGCCGATCTGACCCCTCCGTGGAAGAAGCCGCAGCCGGTACCGGAGGTCCCGGCCGAGCCCGGCCTGGTGGTGGAGGAGCCCGGCACCGGCTTCTGCGGCGCGGTGATCCGCTGCGAGGCGGGCACGGTGACCCTGGAGGACCGCTTCGGCAGGCACCGCGTGTTCCCGCTCCAGCCGCGCGGTTTCCTGCTGGAGGGCCGTGCGGTGACGCTCGTGAGGCCCGCCTCGGGTCCGGTGCGTCCCACCCGTACGGCATCCGGTTCGGTGGCCGTCCCCGGCGCACGCGCGCGTGTGGCCCGCGCGGGGCGCATCTACGTCGAGGGGCGGCACGACGCCGAGCTGGTCGAGAAGGTGTGGGGCGACGACCTGCGCGTCGAGGGCGTGGTCGTGGAGTACCTGGAGGGCGTCGACGACCTGCCGTCCGTCGTCGAGGACTTCGCCCCCGGCCCGGACGCCCGCCTCGGCGTCCTGGTGGACCACCTGGTCCCGGGCAGCAAGGAGTGGCACATCGCCGAGTCGGTGACGAGCGAGCACGCCCTGGTGGTGGGCCATCCCTACATCGACATCTGGGAGGCGGTGAAGCCGGCGGCCGTGGGCATCCCGGAGTGGCCGCGGGTGCCGCGGGGGGAGGACTGGAAGACGGGGGTGTGCCGGGCGTTGGGCTGGCCGTCGGAGAACACCGGCGCGGTGTGGCAGGCGATCCTGGCGCGGGTGGGGTCGTACAAGGACCTGGAGCCGGAGCTGCTGGGCAGTGTGGAACGACTCATCGATCACGTGACCGCGCCCTGAACGCCGTCCGGTCGTCGACGGAT
The DNA here is from genome assembly GCF_031181555.1 of Streptomyces sp. Lineage (GTDB taxonomy): Bacteria > Actinomycetota > Actinomycetes > Streptomycetales > Streptomycetaceae > Streptomyces > Streptomyces fimbriatus. Next base: position 12,462 of record NZ_JAPSKQ010000146.1, read on the forward strand.
CGGACCCGGTGGGCTGCTCTCCGCTGCTGCGCAGACGGTCCGTCGATCAGCTCGTCCGCACGGCCGAGCAGTGCCTGCTCCCCGCCGAAGCGGGGATGACCCTTCAGTCCACCAGGTCCCGCACCACCGCGTCCGCCAGCAACCGCCCCCGCAGGGTGAGGGCCGCACGGCCCTCGTCGTACGCCCCCTGCCGCAGCAGACCGTCCGCCAGAGCACGCCGGGCGGCCGCCAGCCCCTCCGCACGGAGAAGGGAAAGAGGAACCCCCTCCTCCAGCCGTAGCTCCAGCAGGATCCGCTCCACCCGCCGGTCCTCGTCCGACAGGACCTCACGGCCCGCCCCCGGCGACCGCCCCGCCGCCAGCGCCGCCGCGTACGCCCCGGGATGCTTCACGTTCCACCAGCGCACGCCGCCGACGTGGCTGTGGGCACCGGGTCCCGCGCCCCACCAGTCGGCGCCGCGCCAGTACAGCTCGTTGTGCAGGCAGCGGGCCGCCTCGGAGGTGGCCCAGTTCGACACCTCGTACCAGGCGAGGCCCGCCGCCGACAGGGTCTCCTCGGCGATGAGATAGCGGTCGGCGTGCACGTCGTCGTCGGTCGTCGGGACCTCGCCGCGCCGGATGCGGCGGGCCAGCTGTGTGCCCTCCTCGACGATCAGCGCGTACGCCGAGACGTGGTCGGGCCCGGCACCGAGGGCCGCGTCCAGCGAGGCCCGCCAGTCGTCGTCGGACTCGCCGGGGGTGCCGTAGATCAGGTCGAGGTTGACGTGCTCGAAGCCCGCCGCGCGGGCCTCGGCGACGCACGCCTCGGGGCGGCCGGGGGTGTGGGTGCGGTCGAGGATCCTCAGCACGTGCTGCCGGGCGCTCTGCATGCCGAAGGAGATCCGGTTGAAGCCGCCGGCCCGCAGGGTCGCCAGATAGGCCGGGTCGACCGACTCCGGGTTCGCCTCCGTGGTGATCTCGGCGTCCGCCGCCAGTCCGAACTCGTCGCGGATCGCGCCCAGCATCCGTACCAGGTCGTCGGCGGCCAGCAGGGTGGGCGTGCCGCCGCCGACGAACACCGTGCGGACCTCGCGCGGGTCGTCGCCGAGGACCTTGCGGGCCAGGCGGACCTCGTCGATCAGGGTCTCGGCGTAGTTGTCGCGGGAGGCCAGCACTCCGCCGGTGCCGCGCAGCTCGGTCGCGGTGTAGGTGTTGAAGTCGCAGTAGCCGCAGCGGGTCGCGCAGTACGGGACGTGCAGGTAGAACCCGAGGGGGCGGTCGGCGGCCCCGGCGAGCGCGGACGCGGGCAGCGCGCCGTCGGCGGGGACGGGCTCGCCGTCGGGGAGTGCGGAAGGCATGTGCTCCATTGTCCCGCACCTGTTCCGTGGCCTGCGTCTCACTCCGCCTGGAGCACCAGCAGCGCGAGATCGTCCGCGGGCGGGCGCGCCCCGAACTCGTGGACCAGGCGCTGGATGCGTTCCGCTATCAGGTCGGCGTCCAGGCCCGCGCAGCTCGCCAGGGCCGTGGCCAGCCCGTCGCCGTCGTCGAACTGGCGGGTGCCGGAGCGCCGCTCGGTGACGCCGTCGGTGACGCAGAGCAGGGTGTCGCCGGAGCGCAGTTCGAAGGTCTCGCTGGTGTAGGTGGCGTCCTCGACGACCCCGAGCAGGGTCTGCGGCTGGGCGACGGTGCGGACCGTGCCGTCGGGGGCGAGCAGCAGGGGCAGGGGGTGCCCCGCGGAGGCGAGGGTGCAGCGGACGCCGCCGTCGAAGGGGACGAGTTCGCCGTAGAGGAGGGAGAGGAAGCGGGTCTGCGGGCCGTCGCCGGGGGCGGTGGGACGGGCGCCCGCGGCCACCAGCGCGCGGGCGGCGGCGTCGGCGGCCTCCGTGGCGTCGTCGAGGAGGAGCTGGTTGAGGCGGTCGAGGACGTCGGCGACGCGGTAGCCCTCACGGGCGAGCAGCCGCAGCCAGGGCCGGGCCAGCCCGATGACGACGGCGGCCTCCGGGCCCTTGCCCTGGACGTCGCCCACGGCGAAGCACCAGCGGCCCCGGCCGGCGGGGAAGAGGTCGTAGAAGTCGCCGCTCGGTCCGCCCTTGTCGCAGGGCTCGTAGACGAGGGCGCTGCGCACGCCCGGGATCTCGGCGACGGCACCGGGCAGCAGTCCGCGCTGGAGCACGGCGCTGATGGTGGCCTGACGGGCGTACTGCCGGGCGGCGCCGATGGCCAGGGCGACGCGTCGGCCGAGGTCCTCCACGAGCCCGGTGATCTCGTCGGGGAACCGGTCGATCCCGGTCCGCCCGATCACCAGGGTCCCCAGGGGCCGCCCGCCGGCGACGAGACGGTAGGCGAGAGCCGTACCGGGCGCGGTGGCGGACGGGTGGTGGGCGTCCGGGATCGGGCCGGTGCCGTCGGGGGTGTCGAGCGCCGTGTCCGGCCAGGGGTAGGGGACGGGGCCCGGGTGCACCGGGTCGGCGGGCTGCGGGGGGTTCCGGTCCAGGGCCCGGCGCAGTTCCTCGATGCGGTTCTCACTGGCGTGCCACACCCGGGTCAGCCGGGCACCGCCGCCCCAGGCCCCGTCGCCGCCCCAGCCGCCGTGGCCGGTGGTCTCGTCCTCCAGCCACACCGCGCACCAGTCCGCCAGCCGGGGGACGATCAGCTGTCCGGTGAGCGCGGCGACCAGGTCCTCGTCCAGCTGGCCGGCGAGCAGGTCGGAGGCCTCGGCGAGGAAGGACAGGGCCCCGCGCCCCAGCCAGGCCCCGTCGCGCCGCCGGCGCCGGGCGAGCCAGTCGTCCCCGTACGAGCCGCCCCGCCAGGTGTCCCGGGCGCCGGGTCCCTCCCGGTGGCCGGGCAGGCCCCGGGTACCGGGGAAGAGCGCGTCCGGGGTGTCCGGCCGGTCGTGGGGGCCGTCCGCGCCCTGCTCCGCCCGTGGTGGCTCGGGCGCGAGGATCTCCGCCGCCCTCAGCTCCCGCGCCAGCGCGTGCTCCCCGGCGTACGCGTCGATCCGATCGCCCGCCGCGCACCCCCCGGCGGGCAGCCGCGCCCACACCGTCTTGGTGCCCGGACGGTACGTGATCCCCCAGGCCTCGGAGAGCGCGGCGACGAGCGGCAGGCCGCGCCCGTACTCCGGGGCGTCGTGCAGTGAGGCCTCCGGCTCGGTGCCGCGTGGGGCGCGGGAGGGGTGCCGGTCGGCGACCTCGACGACGAGCGCGCCGGTCTCCTCCAGCCGACACGTCAGGTGCACGTCCGTCCCGGCGTGCACGACGGCGTTGGTGACGAGTTCGCTGGCGATCAGCGTGACGTCGTCACCGACGCGGCCGGTGAGGTGTTCGGCGCCGGGCAGTCCGAGTTCCGCCCACTCGGTGAACGCCTTGCGCAGCAGGGCACGTGCGGAGCCCGGGGCGAGGGCGCTCCCGGGCAGGGCCGTGTCCACCCGCGCGCACTCCCGCGCCTCGGAGGCACGCGAGGCGGTCTCCCGTTGCGTCGGAATGGCCCCCATGCACAGCTCCCCGGGCAGTTCGTACGAATACTCCTCGATCGATGCCGACAGGGTGACAGACAGAGCCCGTCCATAAGCGCCGAGTTACCGAAGTGGGCCGCCAGGAGTGAGAACAGGGCTCCCCGTGCGGTCAGGAACGGACAGAAAGTCGGCCCGTTCCGCACAGCGGGGAAACCGGGG
>NZ_JAPSKQ010000147.1 GCF_031181555.1 Streptomyces sp.
GGGGCCGCGAGGAGGGGGGCCGGGACTTCAGCCGCGCTGGATCCCCGAGGTGTCCTGGAGCACACCGCGACGGCCGTCCTGCGTCTGGGCGACGAGGGCCTGACCGCGCTGCTCCACCGCCAGGTACCAGGTGCCGGGGGCCAGTTCGGCGATCGGCGTGGGCGAGCCGTCCTCCGCGAACAGCGGCCGGGGCACCGGCACGGCGAACCAGAACGGCGAGAAGTCACCGGCGGGCGCCGGGGCGGGCTGCCCCTGCTGCGGCTGGCCCGGGAAGGACTGCTGCGGCTGACCGGGCTGGCCCGGCTGCGGCTGACCGCCGAAGGAGGCCTGCTGCTGCGCGCCGGGGTAGCCGTAACCGCCGGGCGGCTGGGCGCCGTAGGGCTGCGGGGCGGCGGGACGGGCGGCCGGGACGAGGGTGCCCTTGAGGGCGGGGACCAGGGGGGTGGCGACGGCGGCGACGGCCATGACGAGCGTGGCGATGAGGGCGAGGATCAGGCCCGTGCCGGCGTCGGGGCCGTCGGAGGAACCGCCGACGTTGTCGATGCCGCCGGCCACGTCGAAGATGTTGCCGAGCGCGCTCCAGGCGGCGAAGACCGTGAACGCGATGCCGAACTGGCCGAGGTCGAGCCCCGCGACCTTCGGCGGCTGCGGCAGACCACGGGCGACGACGACGAGCGCGGCGCCGATGAGGCCCGCCAGCACGACTCCGAGCACGACCGGACCGCTTCCCCACAGGCTGGGGAGGTCGTAACTGTCGGGAGCGCCATCGACGGAGTAGAGGTCGAGGAACGACGCGATGAACAGCAATACCGCTGCTCCGATCACCACGCCGTCGCCTCGAGTGAGGGAGCGGATATTCACTTCAGGTCCTTGTAGGTCGTCTCGTCGTCGGAAGAGGCGTCGCTGTCACCATGTCGCCCGAAGGCCCCGGTGCGAAGCGCGGGGGTGGCCCCTCATCAGTACGGACGACACTACCGTCCGTACGATCGGGCTGTCCGCCGGGACCAGCGCGCTGATCCCTACCCCCGCAGGAAACTCACGATTCCGTCGGAAATCCCCTGCGCCGCTTTCTGCCGCCAGGCGCCGCTGGTCAGCAGCGCCGCGTCCTTGCTATCGCGCATGTTGCCGCACTCGATGAACACCTTGGGAACCGTTGACAGATTGAGACCGCCCAGGTCCTTGCGCGTGACGAGGCCGGTGCCGCCGCCGACGTAGTTGGAGGGCGCGCTGCCGGTGACGCGGACGAAGTTGCCGGCGATGCGCTCACCGAGGTCGCGGGAGGGCCCGACGACGGCCCGGGTGTCGGCGGCGCCGGCGTGCACGGCACCGGGGAGGATCACGTGGAAGCCGCGGTTGCCGGCGCCGGAGCCGTCGGCGTGGAGGGAGACGACGGCGTCGGCCCCGGCCCGGTTGCCGATCCGGGCCCGCTCGTCCACGCACGGTCCGAAGGGCCGGTCGGCGTCCTGCGTCAACTTCACGGTGGCGCCCTGCTCCTCGAGGAGCGCGCGCATGCGGTGGGCGACGTCGAGGGTGAACTCGGCCTCGGTGTAACCGTCGTTGGTGGACGTGCCGGTGGTGTCGCATTCCTTCCGGTTGGTCCCGATGTCCACCTGGCGGTTGATCTCGGTGGTGTGCCGGAAGTTGCCCGGGTTGTGCCCCGGGTCGATGACGACGACCTTCCCCTTGAGCGGCCCGGACGCGGCGGGCGCGGAGGCGGAGGCGGAAGGGGAGGGGGCCGTGGAGGAGGGGCTGGGCTTCTTGTCGTCGGGGCTGCCGGACGGCGGGGCGGGGGCCGAGGACGGCGCCCTGGACGCGGCGGACGCGGACGCCTTCGCGGACGTGCTCGCGGAACCCCCGTCGTCCCCCGGCCCGTCCACGGCCGCGTACACCGCCCACCCGAGCAGCGCTCCCGGTACGAGCGCGGCGAGCGCCACGGTCAGCGGCCCGCGCCGGGACCGCCGGGGCCGGGGTGGATCGAAGCCGGGACCTGTGTACGACACGCAGCCACCCTAGCGGCCCGGCCGGACCTCCCTCGGCCGACGGCCCCGCCGGGGCGGCTCCCGTGCGTCCCGTGCGGCCGGCCTCAGACCCCCGGCCCCGTGCGGCGCAGCACCCGCAGGGAGCCGGTGGCCGAGACCTCGGTGAAGGCGCCGGACTCCAGGGCGCGGAGGTGGACGCGGTACGGGGCCTGGCCGGTGAACTCGTCCACCGGGTCGGGGAAGACGTCGTGGATGACGAGGAGGCCGCCCTCGGCGACGTGGGGGGCCCAGCCCTCGTAGTCGGCCGTGGCGTGCTCGTCGGTGTGGCCGCCGTCGACGAAGACCAGGGCGAGGGGGGAGTTCCAGAGGGCCGCGATCTGCGGGGAGCGGCCCACCAGGGCCACCACGTGGTCCTCCAGGCCCGCCCGGTGCAGGGTGCGGCGGAAGGTGGGGAGGGTGTCCATCAGACCGAGTTCCGGGTCGACCGTCTCCGGGTCGTGGTAGTCCCAGCCGGGCTGCTGCTCCTCGCTGCCGCGGTGGTGGTCCACGGTGAGCGCGGTGACGCCGGCCCCGCGGGCGGCGTCGGCGAGCAGGATCGTGGAACGGCCGCAGTAGGTGCCGACCTCCAGCAGGGGCAGGCCCAGACGGCCGGCCTCGGTCGCCGCCGCGTACAGGGCCAGGCCCTCGTCCACGGGCATGAAGCCCTTCGCCGCCTCGAACGCGGCCAGGATCTCCGGCTGGGGAGTCATCGGCATGGGGCGTGCCCTTCCCGGGGTCGTACGTGTGTGCACGGGCTCATGCTGCCGTACCCGCCGCCGGGCCGGCCGACAGGGGCACCGCCGGGCGACAGGAGTCCGGGCGGGCCCGGGCCGGGGGACCGGGACGGCGCCGGGCGAAATGCCGATGCACGGAGCCCGGACCGGTTGAGAGCATGGCGCACATGCTCGAAACCACCGACACCACCCCTACGTCCGGTCGCGGCGCTCCCCCCACGTGGCTGGTGGTGGCGCTGGCGTGTGCCGGGCAGTTCCTCGTCGTGCTCGACATCTCCGTGGTGAACGTGGCCCTGCCGTCCGTGCGCACCGGGCTGGACCTCGACGAGCAGGGACTCCAGTGGGTGGTCAACGCGTACGCCATCGCCTTCGCCGGCTTCATGCTGCTCGGCGGACGGGCCGGCGACCTCTACGGGCGCAAGCGCATGTTCCTCGTCGGCCTCGGGCTGTTCACGCTGGCCTCGCTGGCCGGCGGGCTGGCCCAGGACGGCTGGCAGCTGCTGCTGGCGCGGGCCGTGCAGGGACTCGGGGCGGCCGTCCTGGCGCCCTCCACGCTCACCATCGTCACCTCCGCGGTGCCGGAGGGCGCGGCCCGCGCCCGGGCCATCGCGACCTGGACGGCCGTCGGGGCGGGCGGCGGAGCGGCCGGCGGGTTCGTCGGCGGGGTGCTGGTGGACGCGCTGTCGTGGCGCTGGGTGCTGCTGATCAACGTACCGGTCGGCGCGGTGGTGCTGGCCGGGGCCGCCCGATGGCTGGTGGAGGGCCGGGCCGGGGACGGGCGGCGGCTCGACCTGCCCGGCGCGCTGCTGGTGACGGCCGGTCTCGCCACGCTGGCGTACGGCATCTCGCAGACCGAGGCCGAGGGGTGGACGGCGGCGGCCACCCTGGTGCCGCTGTGCGCCGGGCTCGCCCTCATCGTGCTCTTCCTCCTCGTCGAGGCCCGGGCGAAGGCCCCGCTGATGCCGCTCGGACTGCTGCGGCTGCGGTCGGTGGCGTCGGCGAACGTGGCGATGTTCCTGAGCGGCTCCGCGATGTTCTGCATGTGGTTCTTCATGACCCTGTACGCGCAGAACGTGCTCGGCTACACCCCGCTGGAGGCCGGACTCGCCCTGGTGCCCAGCTCGCTCGCCGTGGTCCTCGGTTCCAAGCTCGCGCCCCGGCTGATGCGCACCTCGGGCCCGCGCGCCGTGGCCGTGTTCGGCACGCTGGTCGCGGTGGCCGGCTTCGGCTGGCAGTCGACGATGACCGCCGACGGGGCGTATCTGACCACGATCATGTTCCCCGGCGTCCTCATGATGCTGGGCGCGGGCCTCGCCGGGACCCCGCTCGCCGCGCTCGCCACGTCCGGCGTGCCGCCGCAGGAGGCCGGTGTCGTCTCCGGGCTGGTCAACACCTCCCGGACGATGGGCGGTTCGCTGGGACTCGCGGTCATGTCGACGATCGCGGCGGCCCGCACGGCGGGTGACCGGACACCCCAGGCACTGACGGAGGGCTACGCGCTGGTGTTCCGCACGGGAACGGTCGTGCTGGCCGCCGGGGTGGTGCTGATGTGGGTGTGGCTGCCGCGGCGGGCGGCCGTCACGTCCTGAACCGGGCGCGGGGAAGCGGGGGCGGTGACCCGGCCCGCCCGGTGCGCAGGGCACACCCCCGGGGTCCTTCCCGCGTGCCGGAGGGCTGGGCTATACAGGGGTCCCGGTGACGGCCCCGGCGACGCTTCCGGCGATCAGGAGACCCATGCCCATCGACGCAGCCAAGGCGCTCGCCGCCGGACCCCGGACCGGCGAGATCTCCTGGACCGCCAAGGACGTCCTGCTCTACCACCTCGGCATCGGCGCGGGGACCCCCGCCACCGACCCCGGCGAACTGCGCTACACCCTGGAGTCCCGGCTGCACGTCCTGCCGAGCTTCGCCACCGTCGCGGGCGCCGGGGCACCGGGGGTGATCGGCGCGCTGTCCATGCCCGGCGTCGAGGTCGACCTGGCCCGTGTCCTGCACGGCGGCCAGTCGCTCACCCTGCACCGCCCCCTTCCGGCCGAGGGCACCGCCACCGTCACCGACCGCATCACCGCCGTGTACGACAAGGGCGGGGCGGCCGTCCTCGTGATGCGCACCGCGGCGGCCGACGCCGACGGCCCGCTGTGGACCGGCGACGCGCGGATCCACGTACGCGGCGAAGGCGGCTGGGGCGGCGACCGCGGTCCGTCCGCGCGGCGCGGGGCCCCCGCCGGGGAGCCGGACCGGATCCTCGACCTGGCCGTCCGGGAGGACCAGGCCCTCCTCTACCGCCTCTCCGGCGACTGGAACCCGTTGCACGCCGACCCCGGATTCGCCGAGCGCGCCGGGTTCGAGCGGCCCGTCCTGCACGGGCTGTGCACCTACGGCATGACGCTCAAGGCGGTCGTCGACACGCTGCTCGGCGGTGACGTCACCCGCGTCCGTGCCTATGCCACCCGGTTCGCCGGGGTCGTGTACCCGGGGGAGACGCTGCGGATCCGGATGTGGTGCGGGGACGGCGAGGTGCGCGTGGCCGTGGGCGCCGTCGAGAGGGGTGACGCGCCCGTGCTCGCCGACACCACCGTCGAACACTCCTGAACCGGCCCGATCCGAACGAGAGGCCCCGGGGGAGTCCCGCCCCGCGTGCGGCCGTACCGCCGGGGAGCGGACCGGGCCGGGCCGGACACGGCGCGGCCCCGCCCGTCGTGCGACGAGCGGGGCCGGTCGTGTTTCCCGGTTGCCGGGCGTACCCGACGTTCCGTCAGGCGGCCGCCTCCGCGTGCTCGTTCTCCTCCACCGGCCTGCGGTGACGGCCGCGCGGGGCCGTCTCGGCGTCCTGCGTGGAGACCGGTCCCCGGTGCTTGCCGTGCCCGGCGGCGGCCTGCCCGCTCCCGGCGGTCTGCGGCTGGTTCGTGCTGGCGTCGTTCATCGGAAGGAATTCACCCCGTAGACATGATCTTTCCTACAGCCGGGCGAGTGTAACCGGCGCACCACGCCCCGGATCCAGACGGCCACGCCGACCGCCGCTACTTCGTTACAAGCCGTCCCAGGGGCGCCTGTTGGAGGGGCACGGGACGGGGAGCGGAGGGGGATCCGGGGGCATGCGGGGCATCGGGGTCGCGGGGAGCCGGGAGGCCGGCGAGGGCCAGGAACTCGCCGGTGGTCGAGGGGAGTTCGCCGGAAGCCCGATGTCCACCGGGGGCCGTCGGCGCGGCAGCCGCCGCGGACGGGCCGAAAGCCGTGGGCTCCGGTTCCGTCGACGGCCGCAGGCCCAGGCCCTCCGGCCGTTCCCGCTGCCCGGGCGCGGTCAGCCGGGCCACTCCGCACGGCACCGCACGGGTGGCGTACGGCAGCCGCAGCACCCCGTCCGCCGTCCACAGCCCGCTGCCGGTCAGCCACCCGTCGGGCGCCGGGAGATGGTGCACCTGCCGCTCCGCCGGCCGCCACACCCCGACCCAGCTGCCGAGCGCGCCGTCGATGCGCAGCGCCACCGCGCAGCCCTCCGGCGTCAGCATCTGCCCCGGCTGGATCGCGAACGGGGTGACGGCGCAGTCCGCCATCCGCAGGCACTCCGGGAAACGCACCGGCAGCGTGCTGCCCAGCACCCCCCAGCCCAGCCGGTCCCGTCCCGGTGAGGGCGCGTCCGAGCGGACCAGCAGCAGCCCGCTGTCCGGGTCGGCCAGCAGCACCCGGTCGTCGCTCTCGGCGGCGATCTGGAGCAGCGGGGACATCTCGCCGCCGCGCTCCAGGTCCACCACCACCGCCTTGGTGCGCCCGCCGGTCTCCCGGTCCAGGGCCAGCATCCGTCCCGCGCGGTCCAGCCAGACCCCGCCCGAGCAGCGGCCGGGGACCTCGGCGAGGTGCTCGGGCCCGAACGCGCCGCCCGCGACGAGCCACACCGCCGTCGACCGCCGGCCCACGGCCAGGGCGTACGCCCGCTCCCCGTCCGGGGCGGGCGGCAGCAGCCGCAGCCGGGTGCCCTCCTCCGGGCACTCGACCGTGCCCAGCGGCAGCTCGCCGGTGCCGGGCCCGGTCGGGTACAGCAGGGAGAAGGCGTGCCGGCCGTTCGCCCGCCGGTGGATGAGGACCCGCCCGTCCCTCAGGGGCTGCACCTCGGAGCCGGGCTCCTCGGGCCGGTTGCCGGGCAGCGGCACCGCGTAGGGCTCGGGGCCGTCCAGGGTCCAGCGCTCCGGGAAGAGGGAGTCGCCGGACAGGACGAGGCGCGCGGCGTAGGAACCGTCCGCGGTGATGGCGCAGCCCGGCTGCCCGGCTCCGTCCTCGTGTCCCGTCGCGGGCGACGGGAATCCTCCGGGTCCGGGCGGAGCCCCGAGCCCGGGAAAGGCACAGACCGTCATCGTTCGGTCACCTCCGGCGACGACCGTAGTTATCGCACGCACAGGCGGGGGCCGACGACGCCGCGCTTCACACATAAGGGTGCTCCAGGAACGATTCTCCTGAGGGGACGGGGACGTATGTGCTGGCCGTGCCGGGGGCCGTTCCGCGGGTCCGCGCCGGTACTGCGGCACGAAACGGCCAGGTAGCCTTGCACTCGTGCCCCGTCTGTCTGAAGTCATCGCCGTGCTGGAGACCCTGTGGCCCGCCGAACGGGCCGAGTCCTGGGACGCGGTCGGCACCGTCGTGGGCGAGCCCGACCAGGAGGTCATGCGGGTCCTGTTCGCCGTGGACCCGGTCCAGGAGACCGTCGACGAGGCGGTGCAGCTGGGCGCCGACCTGCTCGTCACCCACCACCCGCTCTACCTGCGCGGGACGACCACCGTCGCGGCCTCCACCTCCAAGGGCCGTGTGGTGCACACGCTCATCAGGAACGACATCGCGCTGCACGTCGCCCACACCAACGCCGACACCGCCGACCCGGGCGTCTCCGACGCCCTCGCCGGCGCCCTGGACCTCAGGGTCGTACGGCCCCTCGTGCCGGACCCGACCGACCCGGAGGGCCGCCGGGGCCTGGGCCGGGTCTGTGAAGTGGACCCCCCGCTGACCGTCCGTGAGCTCGCCGCCCGCGCCGCCGCGTGCCTGCCCGCCACCGCGCAGGGCATCCGCGTCGCCGGCGACCCCGAGGCACCGGTGCGCACGGTCGCCGTCAGCGGCGGCTCCGGCGACAGCCTCTTCGAGCACGTCCGCGCCGCCGGCGTCGACGCCTTCCTCACCGCGGACCTGCGCCACCACCCGGCCTCCGAGTTCATGGCGGACCGGGCCCACAGCCCCCTCGCGCTGCTCGACGCGGCGCACTGGGCCACCGAGTGGCCCTGGTGCGAGCTGGCCGCAGCCCAGCTCGACGAGATCTCCGACCGCCACGGATGGGGCCTTCGGGTCCACGTCTCGAAGACGGTCACCGACCCCTGGACCGCCCACGCGGCCTCCACCGGCCCGTCGCCCGCCACCGCCCTTCCAAGGAGCGCTTCACGCGCCCCTTCCCCCTCCGACACCCCTGGAGCCCCCAACTGAACGCCGCGCCCGCCGACCAGATCCGACTCCTCGACGTCCAGGACCTCGACGTCCGCCTCCAGCAGCTCGCGCACAAGCGGAGGTCGCTGCCCGAGCACGCCGAGATCGAGTCGCTGACGAAGGACCTCACCCAGCTGCGCGACCTGCTCGTCGCCGCGCAGACCGAGGAGAGCGACTGCGCACGCGAGCAGACCAAGGCCGAGCAGGACGTGGACCAGGTGCGCCAGCGCGCCGCCCGCGACCAGAAGCGCCTCGACTCCGGTGCCGTCTCCTCGCCCAGGGACCTGGAGAACCTCCAGCGCGAGATCGCCTCCCTCGCCAAGCGGCAGGGCGACCTCGAGGACGTCGTCCTGGAGGTCATGGAGCGCCGCGAGTCCGCGCAGGAGCGGGTCGCCGAGCTGACCGACCGCGTCGCCTCCGTCCAGTCGAAGATCGACGACGCGGTCGAGCGCCGGGACGCGGCCCTCGAGGAGATCGACGGCGAGGCCGCCTCGGTCACCAAGGAGCGCGAGGTCGTCGCCGGTTCCGTCCCCGCCGACCTGCTCAAGCTGTACGACAAACTGCGCGAGCAGCAGGGCGGCATCGGCGCGGCGAAGCTGTACGCCCGCACGTGCCAGGGCTGCCGCCAGGAGCTCGCCATCACCGAGCTGAACGAGATCCGCCGGGCCGCGCCCGACACCGTGGTGCGCTGCGAGAACTGCCGCCGCATCCTGGTGCGCACGCCCGAGTCGGGTCTGTAGGCGGACGGTACGGGCGGTACGGACGGCAGGGGGCGTTTTCCGGTGCGGGAGTTCATCGTCGAGGCGGACGGCGGGTCACGGGGCAACCCGGGGCCCGCGGGTTACGGGGCCGTGGTGAGCGACGCGGCGACGGGGGAGACCCTCGTGGAGGCGGCCGAGTACATCGGCGTCGCCACCAACAACGTCGCCGAGTACCGGGGCCTGCTGGCCGGCCTGCGCGCCGCCCACGAGCTGGACCCACAGGCCACGGTCCACGTCCGGATGGACTCCAAGCTCGTCGTCGAGCAGATGACCGGCCGCTGGAAGATCAAGCACCCCGGCATGAAGCCGCTCGCGGCGGAGGCGGCGCGGGTCTTCCCGCCGGAGCGGGTGACGTACGAGTGGATCCCCCGCGAGCGGAACAAGCACGCCGACCGCCTGGCCAACGAGGCGATGGACGCGGGCGAGCGGGGGGAGCGGTGGCCGGCCCCGGCCCCGCGGGCCGCGCCGGACGCTCCGGCCGCGCGACCCGTGGCGCCCGGGCCGTCGGGCCCGCCCGGAGACGCGGCCGCGGGCGCGGCAGGGGTCCGCGCCGCGTTGACCTCCGCCTCCGGGGACTCCGTCGACACCTCCGGGGCCGCCGGTGCCGCCGGCGACGAGGGGACCGCCGCCCTCAAGGCCGCCGCCGACGTCCGTGCCGCGCGCGCCGTGGCCACGCCCGGCACCGGGTGGGGGCCCGCCGACCTGGGACCGCCCGCCACCTTCGTCCTGCTCCGGCACGGCGAGACCCCGCTGACCCCGCAGAAGCGTTTCTCGGGCAGCGGCGGCAGCGACCCCTCCCTCTCCGACGTCGGCCGGGAGCAGGCCGAGAAGGCCGCCGCCGCCCTGGCCCGGCGCGGCACCGTCCAGGCGGTCGTCTCCTCCCCCCTCGCCCGCACCCGCGAGACCGCCGGCATCGTCGCCGCCCGCCTCGGCCTCGAGGTGACCGTGGACGAGGGGCTGCGCGAGACCGACTTCGGCGCCTGGGAGGGCCTCACCTTCGCCGAGGTCCGCGAACGCCACCCCGACGACCTGAACGCCTGGCTGTCCTCCCCGGACGCCGAACCCACCGGCGGCGGCGAGAGCTTCGCGGCCACCGCCACCCGGGTCGCCGCCACCCGGGACAAGCTGGTCGCGGCGTACGCGGGCCGCACGGTCCTGCTGGTCAGCCACGTGACGCCGATCAAGACGTTCGTACGCCTCGCCCTGGGCGCCCCGCCCGAGTCCCTGTTCCGCATGGAACTGTCGGCGGCCTCGCTCTCGGCGGTGGCGTACTACGCCGACGGCAACGCCAGCGTCCGCCTGTTCAACGACACCTCGCACCTGCGCTGAGCCCCGCCGCCTCGCGGGCCAGCCGCTCGATCCGGCCCCAGTCCCGGGCCGCCACCGCGTCGGCCGGGAGCATCCAGCTCCCGCCCACGCACCCGACGTTGGGCAGCGCGAGGTAGTCCGGCGCGGAGTCCGCCCCGATCCCCCCGGTCGGGCAGAAACGGGCCTGGGGGAGCGGTCCGGCGAGCGCCCCCAGATACGCCGTCCCGCCCGCGGCCCGCGCCGGGAAGAACTTCATCTCCCGCACCCCGCGCTCGAGGAGCGCCACCACTTCGGAAGCAGTGGACACCCCCGGCAGGAACGGCACCCCGGACGCCCGCATCGCCCCCAGCAGCACGTCCGTCCATCCGGGGCTGACCAGGAACCGCGCCCCGGCGTCCACCGCCTCGTCCACCTGACCCGGCGTGATCACCGTCCCGGCCCCGACCACCGCGTCCGGCACCTCACCGGCGATCGCCCGGATCGCGTCGAGCGCGGCGGGCGTCCGCAGGGTCACCTCGATCGCGGGCAGTCCACCGGCCACCAGCGCACGCGCCAGCGGTACGGCGTCGGCGGCGTCCTCGACGACGACGACGGGCACGACGGGAGCGAGACCGAGGACGGAGGGGGGCGAGGAAGGGGAGGAAGAGGAGGAGGGCAGGGGAGAACTCATGGCGTCATCCTGCCCGCACCGAAACACTCTGCGCAAAGCTCATTGCGCATGCTGCAATGGGCGCTGGTGGGGAGTGTTCAGTGCACCTCGTCCACCAGCACGTCCAGCGCCCAGGCCGTCCCCGCCCTGGCCGGCGCCGCCGCCTCCACCTCGTACCCGAGGTCCCGCAGCGCCTCCACCAGCTCGGCGGGATCCTCCGGAGCGGCCCCGGCGGTCAGCAGACTCCGCACGATCCGGCCCTTGGTCGCCTTGTTGAAGTGGCTGACCACCTTCCGCGTCGGCGCGTGCAGCACCCGCACGGTCGCCGTCCGCGCCGCCACCTCGCCCTTCGGCTTCCAGGCCGCCGCGTACGCCGCCGACCGCAGGTCCAGCACCAGCCCGTTCCCGGCCGCCTCGGGCAGCACCTCGGCCATCGCCGCACGCCAGTGCGCGCTCAGCGCGCCGAGCCCGGGCAGCTTCACGCCCATCGAGCAGCGGTAGGAGGGGATCCGGTCGGTGACCCGGACCGCGCCCCACAGCCCGGAGAAGACCAGCAGGGACGCCGCGGCCCGCCGCTTCGCCGCCGCGTCGAGGGAGGCCAGGCCCAGGGCGTCGTACAGCACCCCGGTGTAGATCTCCCCGGCGGGCCGCGCGCCGGCCGTCCGCAGCTCCGCGTTCTTCGCCACCTCGCCCCGCAGCCCCTCGCTCAGTCCGAGCACCTCGCGCGCCTTGTCCTCGTCGCCGGAGCACAGGTCCACCAGCTCGGCCAGGACGGCCTCCCGGGCCTCGGCCAGCCCCGGCAGCGACAGCGACTCGGGCTTCAGCGCGGCACCGCGGCCGGAAGCGGCCTTGCCTTCGGACGGCGGCAGCAGGACAAGCACACGTACTCCTTCGGTAGAACTCCGCCGCCAGGGTACGGCGCCCACTCCCTACGCCCGCGCGGCGCGTTCCCCGGCCTGCTCACCGGCCGTCAGGGCCCGGACCAGCCCGTCGGGGTCGTCGGCGTGGAAGCGGACCACGCGGACCTCGCGGCGGTGGCCGAAGAAGGTGACGTGCGTGACCGGCTCGGTCAGCTCGACGGTGACGGTCGTCTGCGAGCCGACGGCGACGTCGAGCTCGCCGGCGGCCTCCTCGTGGGTCATGCGCAGCTCACGGCGGACGGAGGCGATCCGTTCCAGCGGTATCCGCAGGTCGACGTGGACCGCCCGGCGGACCCGCAGCGCGCCGGCGTCCAGCACATGGGGGCGCACGACGGAGGCGGCGTGCAGGGCGACGACGAAGACGACGGTGTACACGTCCAGGAAGAGCACCACCGCGTGCACGGCCGGCCAGTCGCCCAGCAGCACGGACATCGCCACCGTCTCGACCGCGCACACGAACGCGAAGCCGGCCATCAGGGCCGCCTGCCCGCGCGCGTACCCGAACGCCGTCCCCCCGCGGACGCCGTGGGCGCGCCGCGCCACCCACAGTCCCAGGCTCGCCATCAGCCGCAGCTCGTGCCGGGCGAGGATCCGGGCGATCCGCAGGGCGCCCCTCATGACCCTCCCTCCGTGGCGATCCGCAGCGCCCGGCGGACCGCCTCCGCCTGGGCCGGGGCGAGGTCGGCGTAGAGCGCGCGCAGGAAGCCGTGCCCCTGGTCGATGTCCGTCCCGGCCGGGACCAGCCCGGCGGGGATGCACGCGGCGAGCGCGCGGGCGGCCTCGTCCACGCGCGGGTCGTCCGGAGCGGCGTCGGCGAGCGCGTCGAGCAGGCCGTACACGCCGAGCGCCCGCTCCGCCCCGCCCGGCGCGCCCACGACCCCGCCGAGCAGGCCCATCAGCCGCTCCCGTTCCTCCGGTGACGCCGCGGTCTCGAGGAGTGCGAGCACCTCCCGGTCCTTGGCGGCCATGGGGGAGTCCGGCACCTGTCCCATGTCCCGGAACAGCGCGGCCAGTTCCGGCGAGACCGGCCCCTCGGCGGCCGGCCCGCCCTCCGTCTCCAGCAGCGTCCGCAGCCGTGCCCGCCGGTCCCGGATCGCCGCCTCCTGCCGCGCCAGGTCCTCGTCCAGCTCCGTCAACACCTCGGCGAGCTCCTTCCCGGCGTCGTCCGCGAGCACGTCCCGCACCTCGGCGAGCCCCAGTCCCAGCTCGGTCAGCCGCCTGATCCGCGCGAGGACGACGGCGTGCCGCAGGGTGTAGTCCCGGTAGCCGTTGGCCCGCCGTTCCGGTTCCGGCAGCAGCCCCAGATGGTGGTAGTGCCGCACGGTCCGCGTGGTGACGCCGACGACGGCGGCGAGTTCTCCGATCCGCATGGCACCCAGTAGAGACGTTGACGTCGCGGCAGGGTCAAGCCGGTGCCGTGGCGTCCGACGGGCGGCATGATCCTGTGCCACGATCGAGGGGACGGTTCCCGATCTCACGGACAGGTGATCAGTCGATGTCCCAGTCCGGCGAGCGACCGAAGGAGGGGCGTGACATGACTGCCATGGCCCACGAGCCACTCTCGCAGGCGGACGTCCTGCTGGAGGGGTTCCTCGCCCTGGAGACCCCGGAGGGTTTCCGGGCCGAGCTGATCGAGGGGGAGATCGTCGTGACGCCGCCGCCGGACGGGGACCACGAGGACTGCATCGGGTTGATCGTGACGCAGGTGATCCGAGGGTCCCGGACGGACATGCAGTTCTCCGGGAACAAGGGCCTGCGACTGAAGAGTGGCGGAGCCTGCCCGAAGAACCACGCGATCCCGGACGGCACCTTCGCTCCCACGGCCCTGCGCCTCTACCGGGGCGCCGACCCCTGGATGCCCTGCGACGGCGTCGCCATGGTCCTGGAGGTGACTTCCAGCAAGCCCCGGGCCGACCGCGAGGCCAAGCGCCGCTGCTACGCCCGCGGCGGTATCCCCCTCTACCTGCTCGTCGACCGCGAAGCCTCCTCGATCACGCTGTTCAGCGACCCGGAGAAGGACGAGTACCGCGAGCACTGCACCCGCCCCTTCGGCAAACCGGTCGCCCTCCCCGAGCCCTTCGCCTTCGACCTGGACACCGGCGACTTCCTCTGATCCCCTGGGGACGGGGGTGCGAGGTGGGGAACGTACGGGAACAGGCCCGCTGGACCAGGGCGCGGCTCGGGCGCGGCGGCCCCGCCGTCGACCTGCTCACCGCCCGCTTCGACCGCCACGAGTACGCCCCCCACGCCCACGACGAGTTCACCGTCGGCGTCACCGTCGGCGGCCTGGAGGTCATCGCCTACCGGGGCGGCCGGATCCACTCCGGTCCCGGCTCGATCGTCGTCCTCGAACCCGGCGAGATGCACACCGGCGGCCCCGCCGCCCCCGACGGCTACGCCTACCGCGCCCTGTACGCCGATCCCGCCCTCCTCACCGACGGCACCCTCGGCCGCGGCCTCCCGCACTTCCCCGAAGCCGTCCTCGACGACCCCGAGCTGGCCACCGCCCTGCGCCGCGCCCACACCGACCTCAGCGCCCGCCCCGACCCCCTGGAGGCGGAGTCCCGCCTGCCCTGGCTGCTCACCGCCCTCGCCCGCCGCCACTCCACGTCCCGCGCGAGCGACGACACCGTCCCCGGCGCCGGCCGCATCGCCCTCGCCGTCCGCGACCGCCTCGCCGACGAACTGCTCGCCCCGCCCTCCCTCGCCGCCCTCGCCGGCGACCTGGGCCTGTCCCGCTACCAGCTGCTGCGCGCCTTCCGCACGACGATGGGGGTGCCGCCGTACGCCTGGCTCGCCCAGTACCGGGTGACCAGGGCCCGCGCCCTGCTGGAGGCCGGAGCGCGCCCCGCCGAGGTGGCCGGACTCGTGGGCTTCGCCGACCAGGCCCACCTCACCCGCTGGTTCCGCCGGGTGCTGGGGGTGACCCCGGCGGCGTACCGCAACAGCGTTCAAGACAGCGCCCGCTGACCCGGCCGAGACTCACCGCATGACTGCACGCGGCTGGTTCCTGTTCTCCCTGATGGGAGTCGTCTGGGGCGTCCCCTACCTGCTGATCAAGGTGGCGGTGGACGAGCTGTCCCCGTCGATGGTGGTGTTCGCGCGGTGCGCGCTGGGCGCCGCCCTCCTGCTTCCCTTCGCCCTGCGCCAACCGGGCCTGGCCCGGAACGTGCGCGGGCACTGGAAGCCGATGCTGGCGTTCGCGGTCATCGAGATCGTCGGCCCCTGGTACACCCTGACCGACGCCGAACGCCACCTCTCCAGCTCCACGGCGGGCCTGCTGATAGCGGGCGTACCGATCATCGCCGTCCTGCTGTCCCGCTTCTTCGGCGCGGCCGAGTCACTGGGCGCCCGCCGGATCACGGGCCTCGCGCTGGGCCTCGGCGGCGTCGGCTTCCTCACCGTCCCCCACCTGACCGGCGGCAACGCCCTCTCCCTGGCGGAGGTCCTGGTGACGGCCGTCGGCTACGCCACGGCGCCGCTGATCGCCGGCCGCCACCTCAAGGACGTCCCGACCCTGCACCTCATCACGCCCTGCCTGGCCCTGGCCGCCCTGGTCTACGCCCCCGCGGCGATCGCGACCCGCCCGGCGGGCCTCCCCGCGACCGAGACCCTCGCCGCCCTGACCGCCCTCGGCGTCGTCTGCACGGCGATCGCCTTCGTGGCCTTCCTGGAACTGATCAAGGAAGTCGGCCCGACCCGCGCGTCGGTGATCACGTACGTCAACCCGGCGGTCGCGGTGGCGGCGGGGGCCGTCTTCCTGGACGAGCGCCTGACCGGGACGGTGCTGGCCGCCTTCGCCCTGATCCTGGCGGGCTCGGTCCTGGCCACGGCGGCCGCGCCGAAGCCGGCGCCGCGCCGGGTACCATGGTCGACACGGCAGACGAGCCGGGCGGACGGCCGCGTGGAGTCCCCCTAGGGGGCTTCCCGAGGAACGTCCGGGCTCCACAGGGCAGGGTGGTGGCCAACAGCCACCCGGGGTGACCCGCGGGACAGTGCCACAGAAAGCAGACCGCCGGGGACCTCGGTCCTCGGTAAGGGTGAAACGGTGGTGTAAGAGACCACCAGTGCCCAGGGTGACCTGGGCAGCTAGGTAAACCCCACCCGGAGCAAGGTCAAGAGGGAGCACCCCGGTGCTCCTGCGCGGACGCTCGAGGGCTGCCCGCCCGAGTCCGCGGGTAGACCGCACGAGGCCGGTGGCAACACCGGTCCTAGATGGATGGCCGTCGCC
>NZ_JAPSKQ010000148.1 GCF_031181555.1 Streptomyces sp.
TCCGCCCGAACATCTCCGGCAAGATGTTCGACCAGCGCTCCTACGGCACCGACCCGGCCACCGGCCTGATCGACTACGAGGCGCTGCGCACCTCCGCCCGCGAGTTCAAGCCGCTGATCATCGTCGCGGGCTACTCCGCCTACCCCCGTCTCGTGAACTTCCGGATCATGCGCGAGATCGCCGACGAGGTCGGCGCCACGCTCATGGTCGACATGGCCCACTTCGCGGGTCTGGTCGCCGGCAAGGTCCTCACCGGCGACTTCGACCCGGTCCCGCACGCCCAGATCGTCACCACCACCACCCACAAGTCGCTGCGCGGTCCGCGCGGCGGCATGGTCCTGTGCGACGACTCCCTCAGGGACCAGGTCGACCGCGGCTGCCCGATGGTCCTCGGCGGCCCGCTCCCGCACGTCATGGCCGCCAAGGCGGTCGCCCTGGCCGAGGCCCGGCAGCCCGCCTTCCAGGACTACGCCCAGCGCATCGTCGACAACTCCCGCGCCCTCGCCGAGGGCCTGATGCGCCGCGGCGCCACCCTGGTCACCGGCGGCACCGACAACCACCTCAACCTGATCGACGTCGCCACCTCCTACGGCCTCACCGGCCGCCAGGCCGAGGCCGCCCTGCTCGAGTCGGGCATCGTCACCAACCGCAACGCCATCCCCGCCGACCCCAACGGCGCCTGGTACACCTCCGGCATCCGCATCGGCACCCCCGCGCTGACCACGCGCGGCCTGGGCACCGCCGAGATGGACGAGGTCGCCGGCCTCATCGACCGCGTCCTCACCACCGCGGAGCCCGGCACCACGAGCAAGGGCGCCCCGTCCAAGGCCCAGCACGTCCTCGACCCGAAGATCGCGGACGAGATCTCCCGCCGCGCCACCGACCTCGTGGCCGGCTTCCCGCTCTACCCGGAGATCGACCTCGGCTGACACCCCGGGCGGCACCCCGGCCCGACCTCACCGGCCCACCCCACGGCGGCCCGGCTGCACGCCGGCCGCCGTGGGCGTCTTCGGGGGAGTGCCGCCCACCGCACCCGCCCTCATCGGTCCAGCAGTTCCTGCCGGGGCCCCGGCTCCCCTCGTCGGCGCATCAGGGGCGCCCGTATGACATACGGGCGCAGCACCAGGGCCAGTGCCGCTCCGGCCGCCGCTCCCGGTATCGCCCACCAGCCGGTGCCGTCGCCGCCCGGTGCCGCCGCGGTGCGCTCCTCCACGGCGGCTGCCGTGCCCGAGTCCCGCTCCGTGCCGGGGGCCGAGGCGCCGGGCCCCGCGGAACCGGCCGTCCGCGTCTCCCAGGGCGCCGGGTACATGCCCGAGGCCGATCCGGTCCCCGACGTCTCACCCAGCACGTCCAGCTCGTACAGCAGCTTGTGCAGGTCGGACGGGTACTCGGCGCGGTGCCAGTGGCCGTTCGCCGATTCCGTGAGCCTCGCCGCCGTGTGTATCCACACCTCCCCGCCCACGTCCCCGAGGAAGACCCGGTCCACACGCCAGGGCGTCACGTCGTGCAGCATCCACGACACGTTGATCAACCGGACCGAGGCCAGGTCGGCCTCCGGAGGCTTGTCCCGGGTGCCCCCGCCGGGCGGGCCGAGCAGCCGCTCGAGCTCGCCGTACTCCTTGTCGGAGTAGTACAGCGAGGCGGTCTCCTCGCTCTCCGGCGAGACCACCAGCACGCTCGTCGGCCCTCCCGCGGAGGCGGGCGACGCCCCCCACACCATCAGGGCCAGTGCAGCCGCCAACGCGCCCACCGCCGTCAGTTGTCGCACCCTGTCCTTCCACCCGCGCATCCGGACCCCCACTCGGCCGGTCGATCCCCGTACGGCCCGCGCACGAGCCGCCTGTCACTTCTGGTACACCGCCCGACCCGCCGGGGTTCCCGTCCGGCACGGCACATTTCCCGGGAGCACCGCGGACCCGCGTCCGGTCATCGGCCCGCCTCCTCGACCGTCCCCGCGATCTCCAGCGCCCGCGCCTTCGAGGCCACCCCCTCCAGCCGCAGCGTCACCTCGTCCCCGCCCCCCGCGCCGGCCGGACCCCCTTCCGTCCACAGCAGCGTCGGCCCCGCCGTGCGCTCCTCCCGGGTGAACCGGTGACCGCCCGCGTCCACCAGCAAGAGGCTCAGCCGGTGCGGCCGCGCGAACCACAGCGCCGGATCCGGCACGCCCCCCGCGTCGCCGTCCCCGCCCGGCGACAGCCACTCCGGCTGCTCGCGCACGGTCTTGGCGAAGGCGGGGTCCAGGCGGGCCGGGAACTGGTCCAGCCGTACGGTGCGCCCCTCCTCCCGCCAGCACAGGGCCACCAGGAACCGCCCCCGCGGCAGCCCGCTCACCGCCACCGCGTCCGGAGTGCCCAGCGCCTGCGGAACCAGCGGCGCGAACCCGGACCGCCGCTCCGCCTCGCCGAGCGACACCGACCGCCCGCAGCCCGGCACCTCCGCGCCCGGCGGGGGCGCCGCCGACGGGTCGTAGCGCACCTCGACCCCGCCGAAGCCGAACCAGCCGAACCAGTCGGACACCGCCGCCCGCACCGGGGGCGTCAGTACGAGCACGGTCAGCAGGCCGCACACCGCGGCGACCAGCGACCGCCACCGCGCCCGCGTCCAGCGCCGCACCGCCCGCAACCGCTCCCGGGCACCCGGTGGCTCGGCCACCGGGACCGGCACCTGCTCGGCGAGTATCCGCCCCAGCACCCGCTCGACCATCGACTCGGAGCCGGCCGCCCCGCCCGGCCCGTCCAGGGACCGCCCCAGGGCCCGCAGTTCCTCCCGCAGCCGGGCGGCCTCCGCGCGCCGGTGCTCCGCGTCTCCGGCGCGGTCACCGTCGTACGCCCCGCTCACGCTCCTCCACCCCCTTCCCGGGGCCGGAAGTCCGGCAGCAGGCGCTCCAGCTTGCGCAGGGCGCGGTTCAGCCGCGACTTCACCGTGCCCCGGGGCCAGCCCAGGGCCTGGGCGGTCTCCCGCTCGTCCATCTCCAGCAGATAGCGGTAGATGACGACCAGACGATGTTCCTCGCTCAGCTTCTCCAGGGCGGCCACCAGTACTCCGCGGCGCTCCGTCTCGAGCGTGGCGACCGCCGGATCCGCCGACTCCGGTATCACCGGCTCCGCCTCCATGAACGCCGCCTCGCGGTCGGCGAGGGTGTGCCGGCGGGCCGCCGCCCGCACTGTGTTCCTCGTCTCATTGGCCACGATCGACAGCAGCCACGGCCGGAACGCCATGCCGTCCCGGAACCGGCCCAGCGCGCAGTACGCCTTCACGAAGGCCTGCTGCACCACGTCCTCCGCGTCCGCACCCGCCCCGAGCGCCGCGGCCGCCCTGAGCGCGATGCCCGTATGGGCCCGCACCAGCTCCGCGTACGCCTCCGGCTCCCCGGCGCGTACGCGTGCGATCACCGCGGCCTCATCGACGATGCGGCCCCCCTCCCGCGTCCTCACACTCTTGTTACACCGCCGGGGACGGATCGGTTCCCACCTGTTTCCGGTCCGCTCCCGAGCGGCCCGCGGGACCTGAGAGAATGAGGGACATGGCCTCTGAACGTCCCCGCGTGCTCTCCGGTATCCAGCCGACCTCAGGCTCGTTCCACCTCGGCAACTACCTCGGCGCCGTCCGCCAGTGGGTCGACATGCAGAACACCCACGACGCGTTCTACATGGTCGTCGACCTGCACGCGATCACGGTCCCGCAGGACCCGAAGGAACTCCGCGAGAACACCCGCGTCGCCGCCGCCCAGCTGCTCGCGGCCGGCCTCGACCCGGACCGCTGCACGCTGTTCGTCCAGAGCCACGTTCCCGAGCACGCCCAGCTCGGCTGGCTGATGAACTGCATCACCGGCTTCGGCGAGGCCTCCCGCATGACGCAGTTCAAGGACAAGGCCGCCAAGCAGGGCAGCGACCGCGCGACCGTCGGCCTGTTCACGTACCCGATGCTGATGGTCGCCGACATCCTGCTGTACCAGGCCGACCAGGTTCCCGTCGGTGAGGACCAGCGCCAGCACCTGGAGCTGACCCGTGACCTCGCGGACCGGTTCAACCAGACCTACGGCGACACCTTCCGGCTCCCCACCGCCTACATCCTCAAGGAGACGGCGAAGATCTACGACCTTCAGGACCCGACCGCCAAGATGAGCAAGTCGGCGGCCACCCCGAAGGGCCTGATCAACCTGCTCGACGAGCCGAAGGCCACCGCGAAGAAGGTCAAGAGCGCGGTCACCGACACCGAGACCGTGATCCGCTTCGACCGCGAGCACAAGCCCGGCATCAGCAACCTCCTGACCATCTACTCCACCCTCACCGGTACGGGGATCGCGGAACTGGAGCAGCAGTACGAGGGCAAGGGCTACGGTGCGCTGAAGACGGACCTCGCCGAGGTCGTGGTCGACTTCGTGACGCCCTTCCGGGAGCGCACCCGGCAGTACCTGGACGACCCCGAGACGCTCGACTCGATCCTGGCCAAGGGGGCGGAGAAGGCGCGCGCCGTCGCCGCGGAGACCCTCTCCCAGGCGTACGACCGGGTGGGCTTCCTGCCGGCCAAGCACTGAACCGGCGCACTGAACCGGCCCCGGCGCCGATCCGTACCACCGCGCAGCGCCGCACATCACTCCGGTTGCGCCTGCCCGCATCCGGGTCGTGGTCGTACAGTCGATAACCGGGTGACCGTTCCGGCGGTCACCCGGTGCTCACCGGAGCCACAGCACCACGCTCCACCACCGCGCTTCACCACCACAACGACAGGAGACGACGTGGGGACCGTAACGATCGGTGTGTCGATCGCGGTCCCGGAGCCTCACGGCAGCCGGCTTCAGCAGCTGCGCGCGGGCTTCGGCGACGCCGCGGCGTACGGCATCCCCACGCACGTCACCCTGCTGCCGCCGACGGAGATCGACGACGCCGACATCCCGGCCGTCGAGGCGCATCTGAGCGAGGTCGCCGCGGCCGGGCGGCCCTTCCCCATGCGGCTGTCGGGCACCGGCACCTTCCGGCCGCTGTCGCCGGTGGTGTTCGTCCGGGTCGTCGAGGGCGCCGAGGCCTGCACCCGGCTGCAGCAGCAGATCCGTGACGCCTCCGGCCCCGTCGCCCGCGAGCTGCAGTTCCCGTACCACCCGCACGTCACCGTGGCGCACGGCATCGAGGAAGCGGCCCTGGACCGCGCCTTCGAGGAACTCGCCGACTACGAGGCCGAGTGGCCCTGCACCGGCTTCGCGCTCTACGAGCAGGGCGCCGACGGGGTGTGGCGCAAGCTGCGGGAGTTCCCCTTCGGGTCCGCCGTGGTGCCGCCGCAGGCCGGGTGCGTGGACCGGGGATCCGTCTCCGCGCACTGAACCGCGGGCCCCCGCCGCGCCTCAGACCGGCAGCCGCCGGAACACCCCCCGCGGCAGGTGCCGCAGCGCCGACATCACCACGCGCAGCGCGCCCGGCACCCACACCGTCTCCGAGCGGCGCCGCAGCCCCAGCTCGACGGCCGCCGCGACGGCCTCGGGGGTGGTGGCGAGCGGCGCCTCGGGCAGACCGGCGGTCATCCGCGTACGGACGAAGCCGGGGCGTACGACCATGACGTGCACGCCCGTGCCGTGGAGCGCGTCGCCCAGGCCCTGCGCGAAGGCGTCCAGGCCGGCCTTGCTGGAGCCGTAGATGAAGTTCGCGCGGCGGGCCCGCTCGCCCGCGACGGAGGAGAGCACCACCAGGGATCCGTGGCCCTGCGCCTGGAGCGCGCTCGCGCACACCAGGCCCGCCGAGACCGCGCCGGTGTAGTTGGTCTGCGCGACGCGCACCGCGGCCTGCGGGTCCCGCTCGTCGCGGGCCTGGTCGCCGAGGGTGCCGAAGGCGAGCAGCACCATGTCGATGTCGCCCTCGGCGAAGACCTTGCCGAGCGTGTCCTCGTGACCGGCGGGGTCGAGCGCGTCGAAGGCGACGGTGCGCACCTCGGCGCCGAGGCCGCGCAGGTGCTCGGCGGCCCGGTCCAGGTCGGGGGAGGGGCGGCCGGCCAGCCACACCGCGCGGGTGCGGCGGGCGATCAGCCGGCGGGCGGTGGCCAGCGCGATCTCGGACGTACCGCCGAGGACGAGCAGGGACTGGGGGAGGCCGAAGGCGTCCTTCACGACAGCTCCTAGGGTCTTTCGTTCGGATCGGGCCGGACGGGGGTGCGGTGCCGGGGCCCGTGAGCCCGGCGTGATCCGAGCGGCGGGCCCCGGGAGCGGGTCGGCGGTTTCAGAGGCGGAGCCGGCGGGCCAGGTCGGAGGTGAACACCCCGCGCGGGTCCAGTTCGGCGCGCAGCGCGCGGAAGTCGTCCAGGCGCGGGTACATGGCCGCGAGCAGGTCCGGGCGCAGCCGGGAGTCCTTGGCGAGGTAGACGCGCCCGCCGGCCGAGGCGACCTCCTCGTCGAGTTCGTCGAGGAAGGCGGCGAGGCCGGGCAGGGACGCCGGGACGTCCAGGGCCAGGGTCCAGCCCGGCACGGGGAAGGACAGCCAGCCGGGGTCGGCCTCGCCGAAGCGCTTGAGGACGGCGAGGAAGGACGGGCAGCGGCGTTCGGAGATCCGGCGCACGATCCGGCGCAGGGCGTCCTCCCGGCCGTGACCGACGACGAACTGGTACTGCACGAAACCGCCCCGGCCGTAGACGCGGTTCCAGTGGGGCACGCCGTCCAGGGGGTGGAAGAACGTGGAGATCCGCTGGAGCCGGCCCGTCCGCGCGCGGGGCGCCTTGCGGTACCAGAACTCGTTGAACAGCCCCACGGTGGCGCGGCTGAGCAGGCCCTCGGGGACGAAGGACGGGGGAGCCGGGAGCCGGGAGGTGCGGAAGGACAGCGGCTCCCGGCGCGCGCGGGAGCCCTCGGGCAGCGCGTCCAGGGGCGCGTGGTCGCCGCGCGTGAGCACCGCCCGGCCGGTGGCCGCGGAGCGGGCCAGCAGGTCGATCCAGGCCACCGAGTAGCGGTAGCGGTGGTCGGTGGCGGTCAGGCGGGCCATCAGGTCGTCGAGGTCGTCCGCGCGCTCGGTGTCGACCGACATCAGCGAGGTCTCGACCGGCTGGAGCCGGATCGTGGCGGTCAGGATCACCCCGGTCAGGCCCATGCCGCCCGCGGTCGCGTCGAACAGCGGCGTGCCCGGCACGACCGTACGGACCTGCCCGTCGGCGGTGAGCAGCTCCAGGGACAGCACGTGCCGGGAGAAGGACCCCGAGACGTGGTGGTTCTTGCCGTGGATGTCGGCGCCGATCGCCCCGCCGACGGTCACGTAGCGCGTGCCCGGCGTCACCGGCACGAACCAGCCGAGCGGCAGCAGCACCTCCATCAGCCGGTGCAGGGAGACACCCGCGTCGCACAGCACGGTGCCGCCGTCGGCGTCGATCGCGTGGATCCGGTCCAGGCCCGTCATGTCGAGCACGGCACCGCCCGCGTTCTGCGCCGCGTCCCCGTACGCCCGTCCCAGGCCCCGCGCGATGCCCCCGCGGGCCCCGCAGTCCCTCACGGCCCGGGCGGCCTCCTCGTACGTCCGTGGGCGGATCAGCCGGGCGGCGGTGGGAGCGGTGCGGCCCCATCCCGTGACGGAAACGGTGTCGGCAGGCATGACGGCGACCGTATCGCCCATGTGTGAGCGGTTAGTTTTGAAACGTCAATTCCGTCCCCGAAATGGGTGATTAATGGGATGTCGCTCAATAGTGACGGAGTTCTGGCCCGTCGGGCGTGAACAGTGAGTCCACATGGACGACCTCCACCACCCCCGACACGCCCACCACCCCCTCGGTCTCCACGGCATGGACCACCGGATCGGCACGGCGCTCAGAGCGTGCGGTGCGGACCCGCGCGTGGCCGGAGCCGCGCGCGTCCTGTCCTGGGCGGGGGAGCACGGGGCGCTGTGGCTCGCGGCGGGGCTGGCCGGAGCCGCCGCGGACCGCCCACGGCGCGGCGCCTGGCTGCGCGGCACCGCCCTCACCGCGGGCGCCCACGTCGTCAGCATGGGCGTGAAACGGGTCGTGCGCCGTCCGCGTCCCGCGCACGTCGAACCCCTGGTCGGCACGGTCGGCCGGCACTCCTTCCCGAGCTCGCACGCCACCTCCGCCGCGGCCGCCGCCGTCGCCTTCGGGGCGCTGGGGGCGCACGCGGTGCCCCCGCTCGCCGCCGCCGTCTGCCTCTCCCGCCTGGTGGCCGGCGTGCACCACCCCTCGGACGTGGCGGCGGGCGCCGTCCTGGGCGCGCTCACGGCCCGGCTCGGCGCCCGCTGGATGCGGGGAGGCGTACGTGACTGACACCGCCCTCCTGGACCGGCACCCGGACCGGCGGCAGACGGCACCGTCTCCCGGGGGCGGCCTGCTCAGGGGCCTGCTCAGGACCGCGCGGCCCAAGCAGTGGGTCAAGAACGTCCTGGTGATCGCCGCCCCCGCCGCCGCCGGTGAGCTCTTCTCCTGGCCCGCCCTGACCCGGCTCGCGCTGGTCTTCGCCCTGTTCACCGCCTGCGCCGCCGCCGTGTACCTCGTCAACGACGCCCGTGACGCGGAGGCCGACCGCGCCCACCCCACCAAGTGCCGCCGCCCGGTCGCCGCCGGCCAGGTCCCGGTGCCGGTCGCCTACGCCGTCGGCACCGCCCTCGGCGTCCTCGCACCCGTCGCCGCGGCCCGGCTGTGCCCGCCGCAGGTCGCCGTGGTGCTGACCGCGTACCTCGGCATGCAACTGGCGTACTGCGTCAGCCTCAAGCACGTCCTCGTCGTCGACCTCGTCGTCGTCACCACCGGCTTCCTGATGCGGGCGGTGGTCGGCGGGCTCGCGCTCGGCATCCCGCTGTCGCGCTGGTTCCTGATCACCACCGGGTTCGGCGCGCTGTTCATGGTCGCGGCCAAGCGCTACTCCGAGGCCGTGCAGATGGCCGGAAAAGAGGGCGCCACGCGCGCGTTGCTCACCGAGTACACCACCGGCTACCTCCGCTTCGTCTGGCAGCTCGCGGCCGGCGTCGCCGTCCTCGGCTACTGCCTGTGGGCCCTGGAGGAGGGCGGGGTGCCGCACGCCAGCGTGCTGCCCTGGCGGCAGCTGTCCGTGGTCGCCTTCGTCCTCGCCGTCCTCAGATACGCCGTCTTCGCCGACCGCGGGACGGCGGGCGAACCCGAGGAGGTGGTCCTGCGCGACCGCGCGCTCGCCCTCATCGGCCTGGTGTGGGCGACGATGTACGCCCTGGCGGTGGCGGACTGGTGAAGCACCGCCCGGCACGGAAACGCCGCCCGCTCCGGAAGCACCGCCCGGCACGGCCCGGGCGCCCGGCACGGCGCCGGCGCGAGCTGCTCGGCTTCGCCACCGCCGGCCTGCTCGCCTACGCCGCCGACCTCGCCCTCTTCACGTATCTGCGCGGCCCCGCCGGATGCGACCCGCTCACCGCCAAGGCGCTCTCCTTCGTCGCCGGCTGCACGGTCGCCTACGCCGGCAACGCGTTCGGCACCTACCGCCACGCGCGCGTGCGCGGCGTGCGCCCGTACGCCGTGTTCTTCGCGGTGAACCTCGCCGGCGCCGCCGTGCAGCTGCTGTGCCTGGCCGTCAGCCACTACGGGCTCGGCCTCACCTCGCAGCGCGCGGACACCGTCTCCGGCGCGGTGATCGGCATGGCGCTGGCCACCGCGCTGCGGTTCTGGGGCACCAGGACATTGGTCTTCGGCAACGGGGGCAGAGTCGGTTCATGGACTGGCTGAAGAGGCTCCCGGTCGTCGGGCCGTGGGCGGCGCGGCTGATGCTCACGCACGCGTGGCGGTCGTACGAGCGCCTGGACCGCGTGCACTGGACGCGGCTGGCCGCCGCGATGACGTTCACCAGCTTCGTCGCGCTGTTCCCGCTGCTCACCGTGGCCGCCGCGCTCGGCGCCGCCACGCTCAGCACCGAGCAGCAGAACACCCTCCAGGGCAAGATCGCCGACCAGGTGCCCGGCATCTCCGAGCAGCTGGACATCGACGGCCTGGTGCAGAACGCCGGCACCGTCGGCCTCATCGCCGGTGCCGTCCTGCTGTTCACCGGCATCAGCTGGGCCGGTTCCACGCGCGAGTGCCTGCGCGCGGTGTGGGAGCTGCCCGAGGAGGAGGAGAACCCCGTCCTGCGCAAGGGCAAGGACGCGGGCGTCCTCGTCGGCCTGGGCGGCGCGGTACTGGTCACCCTGATCGCCTCCACCGTGGCCTCCGCGATGGTCGGCCGGATCAGCGACGCCATCGGGCTGGAGGAGGGAGGCTGGGGCGGGGTCGTGCTGCAGACCGCGGCCTTCGCCGTCGCCGTGGGGGCCGACTTCCTGCTCCTGCTGTACGTCCTGACCCTGCTGCCCGGCGTCGAACCCACCCGGCACCGCCTGATCGTCGCCGCCCTCACCGGAGCCGCCGGATTCGAGGTGCTGAAGCTGCTGCTCAGCGGCTACATGCAGGGCGTGGCCGCCAAAAGCATGTACGGCGCGTTCGGCGTGCCGGTCGCCCTGCTGCTGTGGATCAACTTCACCACCAAGCTGCTCCTGTTCTGCGCCGCCTGGACGGCGACGCCGGGCAAGGAGGCCGAGCTCACGGACGGGAGCGGCGACGCACCAGGTCCGGCAGCGGCCAGCGGCGGTTGACCAGGAACACACCCCCCGCGAGCAGCACCAGCACCCCGCCGGTGACGCCCAGCGCGACCCCGACGCCGCTGGAGCCGCTCCCGACCGCGGCGCTCGCCACCGGCTTCGACCCCGTCCCCGCCCCGGCCGCGCCGTCCCCGACGCCCCCGGCCTCACCGGAGGACGCGGTCGCACCCGGCCGGGCGTCCGCCCGCGCGGCGCTCTTCGGCGGCACCAGCTCACCCACCGGCTCGACCTTGCCGGCCGCCTTGAACCCCCAGTCGAAGAGCTTCGCGGTCTGCTTGTAGACCTCGTTGTGCCCGCCCTCCTCCGGGTTCATCACGGTGACCAGCAGCACCTTGCCGTCGCGCTCGGCGACCCCGGTGAAGGTGGCGCCCGCGTTGGTGGTGTTGCCGTTCTTCACGCCCGCGATGCCCTTGTAGACGGGCATGTCGAAGTCGCCGGACAGCAGCCGGTTGGTGTTCTGGATCTCGAAGGACCCGCGGACCTTCTCGCCCTTCTTGTTCTTCTTCGTCTCCCCGGGGAACTTCGCCCTGACCGTCGAGCAGTACTCCCGGAAGTCCTTCTTCTGCAGCCCGGACCGGGCGATCAGCGTCAGGTCGTACGCGGAGGACACCTGTCCCTCGGCGTCGTAGCCGTCGGGGCTGACCACGTGCGTGTCGAGGGCCTGGAGCTCCTCGGCGTGCTCGTTCATCTCCTCGACGGTGTTCTCGACGCCGCCGTTCATCGCCGACAGCACGTGCACGGCGTCGTTGCCGGAGCGCAGGAAGACCCCGAGCCACAGGTCGTGGACGGTGTAGGTCTCGTCCTCCTTGATCCCCACCATGCTGGAGCCGGAGCCGACGCCGGCCAGGTCGGAGAGCTCCACCTTGTGCTTCGTCGTCTTGGGCCACTTCGGCAGCAGCGTGTCGGCGAACAGCATCTTCAGCGTGCTCGCCGGGGCCAGCCGCCAGTGCGCGTTGTGCGCGGCCAGCACGTCGCCGGACTCGGCGTCGGCGACGATCCAGGAACGGGCGGACAGGCCCTTCGGCAGCACCGGCACCCCGCTCGCGAGGTTGACCTGGGTCCCCGGCTGCCCGAGCCGGGCGCCGCCCACGGTCGACATCTTCGCCGGGGGCGTGGCCGAGGGGCCGGCCGACGGCTTCGGGGCCGCGAGGGCGACGGGCGCGCTCAGCGCGGTGGACAACAGGACGGCGGAGGTGACCAGAAGAGATCGCCGGGCGGTGTTCTTGGGTGCGGGCACGGACGGAAAGGTACATGCCACATCCGGGGACGTCCCGTCCCGGTCCCCACCCCGGGCCAGGAACCGGACACCGGGCAGTGATACTGGGTTCATGAAGCTCAGCCGCCCCGTCTCCTGGTTCCTGCTCGCTTTCGGGGTGTGGAGCTGGGTCATCTGGATCACTTTCGTCAGAAACCTGGTCAAGGACAGCAGCGGGCTCGCGTTCGAGGACGGGGACCCGACGGCTTACTTCTGGGTGCACCTACTGCTCGCCGTCGTCTCCTTCGTATGGGGGACGGTCATCGGGGGCATCGGGTTGCGCGGTCTGCGCGCATTGAGCCGGACGTCACGGACGTCCTGACCGGAAACAGGGGAACTCCGCACCGTGGCCATCGCCTTCATACTCGTCGCGCTGCTCGTCCTGGCCGTCCTGGTGACGGGCAACTGGTACGTGTGGCGCCGGCTGTTCCGGGACACCACCCGGGGACCGGGCCCGGCGCGCCGCGCGGGTGCCGTGCTGATCGCCGGAGGCTGGGCGGTGACGGTGGCCGCCTTCGTCGCCGAGCGCGGCGGCGCCCCGTTCCGGCTCCAACAGGTCCTGGCCTGGCCCGGCTTCCTGTGGCTGGCCCTGTCCCTCTACCTGCTGCTGGCCGTGCTCGCGGGCGAGCTCGTGCGGCCCGTGCTGCGGTGGATCCTGGAGCGGCGGGCGCGGACCGCGCAGACGGCGGCCGAACGGCCGGAACCGGTGCCCGTACCGGCGGGAGCGGCGACCGCCGCACCGGCCCCGCACCCGGCGGCCCCGGACCCCGCCACGACCGACTCCGCCGCCACGGCCGATCCCGCCCCCGCGTCCGGGGCGACGCGCCCCGACCGCCCGGAAGACGCGGGGGAGACGCCGGGCACCGGCACCCCCTCCGGGCCCTCCCGCCGCCTGTTCGTCTCCCGGGTCGTCGGCGGGGCCGCCGTCGCGGCGGCCCTGGGGACCGTCGGCCACGGGACGTACGGGGTGCTGCGCGGACCGCAGGTGAAGCGGGTCACCGTGCCGCTCGCCAAGCTGCCGCGCGCGGCGCACGGTTACCGCATCGCGGTGGTCAGCGACATCCACCTGGGACCGGTCCTCGGCCGCGGTTTCGCGCAGAAGGTCGTCGACACGATCAACTCGACCCAGCCCGACCTGATCGCGGTCGTCGGCGACCTGGTGGACGGCAGCGTGAAGGACCTCGGCCCGGCCGCGGCCCCCCTGGCGCAGCTGACGGCGCGTCACGGCTCCTTCTTCGTCACCGGCAACCACGAGTACTTCTCCGGCGCCGAACAGTGGGTCGAGGAGGTGCGCCGCCTCGGCCTGCGCCCGCTGGAGAACGCCCGCACGGAACTCCCGCACTTCGACCTGGCGGGAGTGAACGACGTGGCCGGCGAGGACGAGGGACAGGGCCCCGACTACGCGAAGGCGCTCGGCGACCGCGACCGGGCCCGCGCCTGTGTGCTGCTCGCCCACCAGCCGGTGATGATCCACGACGCCGTCGACCACGGCGTCGACCTCCAGCTCTCCGGGCACACCCACGGCGGCCAGCTCTGGCCCGCCAACCTCATCGCCGGCGCCGCCAACCCCACCCTCGCCGGCCTGGACCGCTACGGCGACACCCAGCTCTACGTCTCCCGCGGCGCCGGCGCCTGGGGCCCGCCCACCCGGGTCGGAGCGCCGTCGGACATCACGGTGATCGAACTGGCCTCCCGGCAGGCCTGAGCGGGCGGTGGCGGGGCTCCCGCGACGGCGTGCGGCCGGACGGGCCGCCGGTGCACGACGCCGAGCCCACGCCCGGCGACGCGACGCGGTCCACCGAGGTCCTGGCGGACGCGGTCACCCGAGGTCCTGGGGGCGCCCGTCACCGGCGGGCGCTCCCTTCCCCGCGGGGTCCGGCAGCGCCTTCGTCATCCCCGGCAGGAACTCCGTGAACAGCTCGTGCACCTCGCGCACGAGCGGCCGCAGCACCCGGAAGCGGGACAGGGCGACACCGCGCGCGGTGAGCCGGGCGCCCCGCTCGGCGAGCCGGTAACTGCGCTCGCGGCCCTCGGTGCGGTCGAAGATCCAGTACAGGCACAGCCCCATCTGGGCCAGCCACATCAACTCCGGCAGGGTGTCCCGCAGTTCCTCGGGCACCTTGGTCCTCGTGCCGGCCAGCACCGCCCGGTGCACGCTGATCGCCTCCACGCGCGCGTGCTTTGACTCGGGGGAGAAGGGGCTGAGCGGGCTGTCCGGGTCGGCGGCGTTCTTGAAGAACTGCACCGCGAACTCGTGGTAGGGCGTGGCGATGTCCAGCCACGCCTTCAGCACGCCGGCCAGCCGGGCCTCCAGGTCGGTCTCCCGGGCCAGGACCTCCCGGACCGCCACCTGGTGCTCGGTGGCGATCCGGTCGTAGAAGCCCTGGATCAGGTGCTCCTTGCCCTCGAAGTAGTAGTACGCGTTGCCGACGGAGACCCCGGCCTCCTTGGCGATGGCCCGCATGGTCGTCCTGTCGTACCCGCGCTCCTGGAACAGCCGCATGGCCGTCTGGAGGATCAGGGCACGGGTCTGCTCGGACTTGCTGGGTGCGGCGCCGTCGTCGGGGCCGTCGTTCTTCGCGGGCACGGGAACAGAGCCTAACGCCAGGGAAGGAGAGCGGGGCGCCGCGGGAGAGGCGTCCTACGGGGCGGCACAGGAGCCGTCCGCACAGCCCGGCGGGGTGTGGCTCCAGCCGTCACGCGGATCGTACGTCCAGCCGTCGCCCCGGCGGTACGCCCGCCCGCCCCGGCCGGACCCCCGCGCGCCGCCCCCCTGGGCCCCGCGCCACGCGGCGGCGGCCAGGACCGCGCCCCTGGCGAGCCGGGCGCCGGAGGGGGTGGCCAGCCGGTGGGCCAGCGGCCGGTGCTCGCGCAGCGCCCACAGGGTGACGATCCAGGCGGCGGCGCCCCGGTAGACCTGTCCGGCGTCACCGATCACGGTGATCTCCTCGAGGGTGGCGCCGTGGTCGAGTGCCGGGAAGCGGGCCCGTGCCGCCGGCGAGCCCGCCGGGACGAGTTCCAGGGGAACCAGCTGCGGCCGGCGGACCAGCCAGTCCCGCACGGAGGAGCACAGGGAGCACTCGGCGTCGTAGAGCACGGTGAGCCGGCGGACCGGGACGCGCACGGCGCCCCGGTCCCCGCGTGCGGCCGTCACGCCGCTCACGCCCCGGCCGAGGGGGCCACCCAGTCCTGCGGCGCGACCGGCGGCACCTGCTCCCGCTCCATCACCCCGCGCCGCCGGATCCGGTTGAGCACGTACACGTTGCCCAGGTGCATGACGCCCAGCACCAGCAGGACCACGCCGAGCTTGGTCGACAGGGCCTCGAAGACGCCGCGCGTGTCGGCGATCGTGTCGTCGTCGCTCAGGTACAGCGCGACGAACCCGAGGTTGACCAGGTAGAAGCCGACCACCAGGAGGTGGTTGACGGCGTCGGCGAGCTTCTCGTTGCCGTGCAGCACGTCGGCGAGGAAGACCCGCCCGTTGCTGCTGAGCGTGCGGGCCACCCAGACGGTCAGTCCGATGCTGACGACGAGGTAGATGACGTAGGCGATGACGGTGCGGTCCATGCCCCACCCCTTCTTGAACGCGTTCAAAACGCTGACACGGAGACTCTAGACCCAGTTTTTGAACGTGTTCAACTCAAGGGCGCAGTGGGCTGCGTCACGGATCCGCCGTGCCCGGTGTGCGGCCCGGTCGAGACCATCACCGCAGGGCGGAGGACGCCCTCTCGTCCGTTGCGGCGGTGTTCACCCGAAGGCGCGGCACATGCCGGAGGGCCCCGTTCCCAGCGGGAACGGGGCCCTCGCGGACGTGACGAACGGCGTGCCTCAGTAGCGGCGGGTGATCAGCGCGCGCTTCACTTCCGCGATCGCCTTGGTGACCTCGATGCCGCGCGGGCAGGCGTCCGTGCAGTTGAAGGTCGTGCGGCAGCGCCACACGCCGTCACGGTCGTTGAGGATCTCCAGGCGCTGCTCGCCGGCCTCGTCGCGCGAGTCGAAGATGAAGCGGTGCGCGTTGACGATGGCGGCCGGGCCGAAGTACTGGCCGTCGTTCCAGAACACCGGGCACGACGTGGTGCAGGCGGCGCACAGGATGCACTTGGTCGTGTCGTCGAAGCGCTCGCGGTCCTCGGCGGACTGCAGCCGCTCGCGCGTCGGCTCGTTGGTGTCCTTCGTGATCAGGAAGGGCATCACGTCCCGGTACGCCTGGAAGAACGGCTCCATGTCCA